>DATFBJ010000148.1:0-2484 GCA_035253885.1 Nitrososphaeraceae archaeon | reverse complement strand
ATTATAGATGAATTTTCATCTACTATGCAAATTTTGCATATATCTAATATTATTTCATAAAATTTTGAAATACGATACTAGGTAAAATCATCTTTAAAATTCTTCAAATCAGTATGGACAATTGTAAAATATCATGTTTTTATTAAGGATACTAGAATAAATAAATTTGCTGGAGTGCTCCAGTGACTGAATTACTCCAAGTAAAGAATCATTACGAGTTATATCTACGATGAAGCTTTCCTTTTATGGCTGATGTATAATCATGAAAAAAGGAATGTTTTGGAATAATCTCTCATTTGTACTTACTAACATATATTGACTTTTTTATCCAAAGCTGATAAAGATTATAGGATTTACAGTTATTCATATCGATTTCAGCTAGCATTAAATTTTAAAAAACGATTTTTACTTTCACCATATAATCCACAATTGAAATAAAAATTCAAGAATTAGATAAATATTTTTATTCATTAAAATGATAAAGCACTATCATATTTTTTCTCTTATTTTATTCACTACGATAATTTTTAATAGTATTTATTAATATACACATATTATATTTTTAACAACAGTATTTAGAATCAAGTAATAAGCAGCTTTTAACATTCTCTAATAAAATTGATATTATTTAATCCCAAAATGTTAAAGCAGTGTAATCGTTAATAGCAAGAGCAAAGAATTCCAAAGTGATACAAACCTAAACAAAGAATTTTAAAATGCTTAATCAAGTCTAATCAATTGATAACAATCCTTTACAAATTAAAATCAAAATTCAAAGGCTCATTAGACGCCAACTTTTCCAGTGTTTTTCTTTCACCTTGTTCTATTAATTTTTTTATTGTTTTAGTTGAGAAATCTGCATTCTTTAACATTGTAGGCGACTCTAATTCACTTCTTGTAATTCTTGTAACAGATTTTATTTCTGCACCATAGTTTTCAATTAGATTAGCATACTCTTCTTTTATTGTTTTTAATTCATCTCCTTTGATTTTAGTTTTATCGGTATATTTTTCGAATATATCATATAATTTTTCTATGAGGTTTATATGTCTGGTTATTAACTTTGACAATTGTATATTGTATATATCTTTATCACAGAATAGAATATCTTTATAACGATTAATGACTTCAACCATATTTGTGGGAAGACGATCTATTTTTTGGGAATAGTTTTCGACAATAAAAATATTTTTATCATTTCTTGGAGATACAAAAAGAACCTCTCTAATTGGTGTATTACTAAGTAGGCTTCCATCCCAACCATATACATTCTCTTCTACCTCAACCCAAGGAAATCCATAAATTGGATAACCTGAACAGGCTAGGATATGTTTTGCCTTAATTTCTGTTAGAGTATTATCAAAAACAAGAGGTTTTCCAGTCATAATATTTACAGCAGTTATAATAAGTCTAAGAACATTTGGTTTTTCTTCTTCTGTAGCAGCAAGATTTAATTTTTTATAATCGATATACTTTTCAAGTGTTTTTTCAAGTGGAGAGTGATCATAGATATAAGTCCAATTTTTTGGATCAAAATAACTTCCTTCATCCGTTTTTCTTATTAGACTAGAACTATTTCCCCATTGCCACCTAGGAACAAACATTTTTGGAACTCCAAAAAATGCAGCATTTACAGAAGCTGACGATATTTTTTTAACCAAATATTCTTTATTATAGGAGTCCCACTCATACGTCCATAAATCCGGAATAATCTGTATATTACTTTCACTTACTTCAAGCCAAAAATCCTCTAGATCTTTTTCTGGTTGATCGCTTTTACTACCTGCAATGATGGCAGCATTTACAGCACCTATAGAAGTACCAGCAACTATATCTATTTTTATTTTTTGTTTTACTAGTGCCTTAAACACACCGCAGGCAAAAGATCCTAAAGAGCCTCCTCCTTGCATAATAAGAACATTTTCTAAAGCTCTTGTTCTTTTATGTCTTGGTGGGCTTTCTTCTTTTATTTCATAACTCATCTAATTATATATTATCTTTTTCAAAGACTAAAAATTTTCTCATTTGTATTGTTAATTATCAAGGTAATTGATCTATTCTAATAAAAACAATTTTTAAGAATTGTTTTGTTGTATGATTATTGAATTTTTTTAAATAAAATGAGTATGCTTTTTAGAAAAATTAGGACTAAAATTTATGTCAAATTTGTTTCACATTCTACTAGCCCCATTCTATAAGTGGGTTCATATACTTTGAATTTGTATTATATCATTTGCTTTCTAGTTGTTGTATTGTTTCACTTAGTAATTGATCAGATAGATGAGTGAGTATATCTTCCTTTGTTATTCTCTCTCAATTATCTGCAATTAACATTGTTCACTGATTTTTAAATATTTTAAGAATTTATATAATCAGACCTATTCTAGGTACACCAAAGTAGTCTTGGCATCTCTATTGTTGTGGTTTATCCTTAGAGTGCCATGACAATCATTAATTTGTATATAACTTCACATATTTCATCCT
>DATFBJ010000147.1:0-3422 GCA_035253885.1 Nitrososphaeraceae archaeon | reverse complement strand
ATGTATTGGATGGAGAAAAAGGTATAAAAATTGGAAGTAATAATAATATTATTAAGAATAGCAATTCACCTACATTTTTATATATTATCCAATAAATATTGGTTCGCATTACTGGGGTATTGTATATATGATTAATTATTGAATACTTTTATTACTATATATTAGACCCTTATTTTTTGCACCTCTATCGGTATTATCTATTTTAACTAAATTTAATAGACATATTTTATCATATAAAATATAAAAAAATAATTTCAAATTTATTATGGAAGTATCTTTTCAATCATAGATGTATTATTGTCACTTCCATATGCTGTATTATTATTTGCTTTAACCGATTCCTCTAATTCTGGAGTTGTAATTAAAGGAGAATCCTCAATTTCTGATAATGTTTCATTTTTCTCTTGTGCAAAAGTAATTCCTACCGAATTTAAAGATAATAATATTCCAATTGTAAGGCTTGTCAATAGTAGAGTAATAATAAAATAAATTTGTTTCATATATTCTTCTTCTGATAATAAACCTTTTTAAATATTGTCTTTGAAAAATAATAAAAGCTAAATACAAGGTAATAGTAGAATTCCCTAATATACAGAATTCCATTTAGGTTTTAGATTTTTATCATAATAATATATTTAGCTATAATTTTTTTTAAAAAAAAGAATTTATTAATGAATTTCCTTTTCTAAAGCCTCTTTTAACATATCTATATGTTTATGACGATCATTCTTTATTGTTTTCCATAGTTCTACCAAATCAGATTTATTAGCACTTTCTGCATCACGGATATATTTGTCAATTGTATCATATAGAAAATCAGCATCTCTTCCTAAAGCAGACAATATATTATATGTAGAATTATTTAAGCCAGTTTTTTCATTTTCACTCATAACGAATGTATGGACTTCAACATATAAATAACTTATAATAGGAGGATTTTGATTAATCCGAACTATGACTATTTTAAATTTTCTTATTGATTATAAAAAATATGAAATGTATAATGTATACATCTAAATTTACATTTAAATAAAACCTATTACAATAGCAAGTTTGCTAAAGATGATTAAGGACAGATAAGTTTAGCCACATACAAGAGCTTAAATTTAAAATAAGTTCTTAAATAATAAAAGCTATATACGTGACAATAATATCTCTAAAATAAATTCTTTTTTTAGCACTGCTATCGGTATTACTTTAACTAGATGTCATAGTTGTTTGTAAGGAAAGTACTAATATCTGTTCGTCTAAATAATATTTAGTTTAATGTTTTTTAGAACCTTTTAGAATATTCTATAATTAAGTTTGCCATATAATTGAATTAAAATATTATAAGGCTATCTATGATTCTCGTAATAATGATATCTACTAATCTTATTTATTTGATTGTTATTAGTGGATTAATTATGGAAAGTAATTTTGTAAAATAAAAAGGTTTTAAAAGTACATCATTTTTGTCTATTTTAAATGAATCTATCACATTTTTGATTTGATTCAAAGAATAGGTAGTAGTAAAGATAATTCTTTGATTTGGCATATTTTTACGTATTTGTTTTATAACATCAATTCCATTTATATCAGGAAGATGTGAATCTAATATGACTATATCAAAACCTCCTTTTCCTTTCTCTTTTGAATCTAACAGATACTCAATACATTTGCTACCATTTTCAACGACTAGTATATCTAATCCTAGACCTTGTAAATATTCATTTAAGTATTCTCTGTAAAGGTAATGCATGTCAGGGTTAGATTCTGCAATAAGTATTCTTATCTGCTTATTTCTAGTAATTAAATTAGAAAAATATTGTAAAAAATATTTGTCTTCTATGTCAAATGTAGCATCATGAGAATCACCAATTTTATTCTTTATATCTTGTTTTGATTCTTCATTAAATACAACGCTAGGATGAGGACACACTACAGTAATATCTTTTTTATTTCCTACCCAATCTAAATTAACATCTTGCCACCATTTTTCTAAATTTATGCATTCTTCAAACTCTCTATTCTCGGATAAATGACAAGCTGCATCAGCAAAGACTAGTATTTTATCTTTTTTTCCTTCAGAAACTCGTTTATACAATGTATATTCTAATTCTGATTTCAACTTTTCAAATAGTGTTAGGTCTCCTTTGAGTGCAGATTCATAATAAGGTTTAAAATTGATAAATTTTAGATTTTCATTTTTGATGTTCTCTTCATAATTTATTATTCTAGAAGATAAATTATCTATCAAGGAAATACCTTTAGAATTATCTAAATCTACAGATGCGTATATACATAAGCAGCCATTATTTAGGCCTTCATTAATATAATCTATTATAATGTTATTGCGCTTATTCTTATCTTTATACAATAGCATAATATGTTGATTATATACAGGATTGATACAATAATTGTTATTGTTAATATCATTCATTTAGATTCCATTTTAGATATATGAACTATCAGTATATAAATAGCAGGAACACATTGAACTTTATTGATTATTTTAAGTACAGGTAAATATAATCGATTTAATTGATTATCTTGAGAATATGTAAACTCTTTGCACGTATTTTATTACAATGTAATCGAATTACTTGTAATATACATTAACAAATTAAAAATTATTATGTTTATTTTTATTGGAATATTATATCAATGAGAGCGTATCAACAGTAAATGATAAAGTATTATCTCTTACATCAAAAACAACTCGTCCTAATCCAAACTCTTCAAAAATAAATCTGAACAGTTCTTTCAAATATAAAGACCATTTCATTCCCATTTCATGTTTTATAGTATAATGATGTCGTTCGTAATTTACTTCATGTCTATAAGAATATCCTGATATTCTTATCTGAGTATCTATGAAATCAAGAGCAGATTCAATATTGTACTCACCTCTTAACATTAAAAGAATATCTTTAGTCTCCTTTTTTATTATGTATTCGGATATATTTGTAATATCTTCTTCAGATATCTTTTCCATCAATTTTATTATCAAACTTCTTCTAACAGGGATGAATCCAGCCTTGGCTGCATTTGAATGCCAGTCAAAGTGATGTCTTAGGGTTTGATTTATTAGTGTATTAACACTTATTTCTTTTTCTTGGGCTTCATTTTTTAGTTTATTAAGTATTGTCTTATCAAGTCTACATGTAAGGCTTTCAGTCTTTAGATGTTCATTAGGATGATGATGTTTTATTCTATTACTTTTTGATTTATTAGTATCAGTATTATCATAATATCTATCTTTTATCATTGTTGATATATCATCTCTATGTATATTACTATATTAATTGAATAACTTATAAAAATATTTTTAATGATAATAAGACTTTTAACTCATATCAATCTTTTAAATATAAGAGTATTATTATTTTCTTTGATATCATTAGATTAACAAATTCAATATTAACAAGTTAATTTTCTAA
>DATFBJ010000146.1:0-2289 GCA_035253885.1 Nitrososphaeraceae archaeon | reverse complement strand
ATGAACCCAGATGGAGATTCAGACATGCAAAAGATAACTAGTGTCAATAATCAAAAGTTGGATCGAGTTTTTTCTTATGTAGCACTTTTATTATCAATATTAATTGCAACATTAATGATTTTGTTCATAAAACGAAGTTGGACAAATTTAAAACTATATAATCAAGGTGACCAACTAAAATAATTTATTAATGATGTTTTTATCTATTACCATTCAATTTCTTGATATGTATTAGTTTTATTATTTTGATTAGCATCGACTATTCTTATTTTTTCTAATATTATTTAGATGGAGCAACTATGTCAAAACTATGATTCAAATCATATTCTCCAGTTCTTTGTACTGTTATTTTTATATTCCATTTTCCTTCCTGACTTATATATGCTCCAGTTGTATTATATATTCCGTTTTCTGCTTTTTTCAAATTAGCAATTATTGGTCCTATATTCTGTTCCTGATTATTAAATTGCATCATCACATTTTTTACATTGTTTATAGGCTTACCCATTTCGTCTTTCAATGTAACTGTAAATGTATTTAAACCAGCAATTAAAGGTGTAATTTCATATTCTAGATTAACCTTGTCAATGATTGTTTGTTCTGAAAATATATTTGTCTCCTCTTTAGTTGTGTTTGTACTAGTATTTGTAGTTGAAAGAGGGTCAGTTATAGTAAAAACGTATGACCCTTTAGTTATATGACCATCATCCTTTGATAAAACAAGCCATGAAATAGTATAGGTTCCACTAGAAAGTTTTGTTGAATCCAAGGTAGCTGATGCACCTCTTTCATCTTCACCAACAATTTTAAAATCATTATTATCAATTCTTTCATTATTTGAATTTAAAACATGAATATAACTTACTTTTGGTTCAGGTCTTTCAGAATATAAAATTGTAATATTATTGGGTAATAATTGATCTAATTGGAAAATACTATTTGAAGGAGGATTATATAAAACAGGATTTGCATGACCAAATACATGAATACTATTACTAAAAATACCAATAAAGCTGAAAAATAAAATTCCAATCAATAAGATACTCTTCATAATCAATATTCAATTATTAGTTGCAATATATTAAAATTTACTTGATCTGCCAGTATTAAACGACAATGATCATTTACAATTACCAATCATCAATTAATTCTCGATAATTAAATTTTAATTACTTAGATAGAGATCTTGGTTGTACTTCAATAATGGTGACATAATATATCTGAAAATACAATCTACTAGTAAAAATTCAAAGAAGATTGTTAGAACCATTCTACGAATACTCCATAAACTTTATTGCTGTTTAAAATTACTATGTATTTGTTGTTGTATTGGTATAGCACCTACTCCAATATGAGACATAATAGCCAGACAAACATTAACTCCCAAATAATGTATTAGTTGAATTGTAGAATAATAAACTAAGTTAAAGTTCTTCTCAACTAATACATTATTTGAACAAAATTAAATACTCTAATTCAATTTAAGATCAACCAAAAATAATGATATTTTTTATATTTCCATTTATTATTGTTATTTATGTCAATGAAATATACTAATAAAAAATTGATAATATATACAAAATTTAGTATTTATTCGAGTAGTGTATCATAAATTTTATTTATAGTTGACCATATATTGTATTAGCTATGATGAAAAAGTTCAATAGTATTAAACAACAATTGTATACCAACTGCTATAACTGCAATAACAGATAGAGACTATTCTTAATACTATTTAACTTTTTAATCAGCAATAATAAAAAATTAGAATAACTATTGTTTGCTTAAACAAAAGTTATATTCTAATTTTATGATTAATTTATTCTCATAAGAGACAATTATTTTATTATGAAAATTTTTAATAAATTCATTAAATAAATATTCTACCTATTTGTAAAATTTTAATTAATATTGATAATTTTCATATCATTTATGATATTATAATAATTAGATAGAAAAAGTAAAGTTTATTTAATTAATAATATATATCATTATTTATTTTTTTCACTCTATATCCTGATTCTAATTTAATTATTTATTCCTCATTAAAATATTATAGATGTTATAAAGAAAAAATATAATAGTTAGTTGGTTTCTTGACTAAGAAATGTATAAAATATTGATCTTTTTCATTTATACGATTTTAATTATTACTGTTATATTTCAAATTAATTCTAGTTTCATTTATTCAACTAACCAAAAACTTGATCAAAGTGCAAAAAAGCAAATAGAAATATGTTGTACATGGGGAGAAACACTTGTAGACGGAATATTAACATATGAAATAAA
>DATFBJ010000145.1:0-13046 GCA_035253885.1 Nitrososphaeraceae archaeon | reverse complement strand
CCCAGAACAAAATTAACCACAGTACTTGATGCCAAGTCTAGATTATTTTGTACAAAAGCTAGATTATTTTTGGTTTTTATCTCATGTGATAGGGAATTAATAGCATTAGATATTTTTTTTGCATATTTTTCAGCTTCTAGAAATCCACCTTCAATTTCATGTGGAAATTTCATATCAGATAAAATATTAACAATATTGTAAAGATATTCTTCATTGTTTTGATTAGAAGAAATCATATAAGACAGTGCTGTTGATTCCAGCATTAAAAATTGTCTATCATAGCAAGATATTAGAGATGATGCTATAGGCTTATTATCGAGATAATCCGTTAATGCACCTGCTGCTGCGAAAAATGAAGCATTAGATGAAAGTTTTTTTTTAAATCTTTTATAAACTTGAATGCTAGTACATTCTTGAGTGGAGTGAATTAAAGTTACTCCTATTTTTTTTATTTCTCTCTTTGCTTCTTCTTCAAGGTCATGATGATCAATATATGTTACTTTATATCCTAAATCAATCATTTTACTTAAATTTGAAATAAACTTATTTTGATTTTTTTTGTTTAGTCCAAGATCACAAATAAATATTCTATTATATCCTTTTGTTACTGGCAATAGACCCTTAATCAGTTTTTCAAGTTTATTTACAAGATTTGCATAATCTACTAAAACTATAGACACTTTTTTAAAAAGAGATTTTATTAATATAGCAGAAGATAAACCATCTACATCTTCTTTATGGGATATACATATCGTAATAGTCATATTAAACTACAATTAAATATTATTTTCTACTATGTCTTCCTTTTTTAATTTTTTCTTTCTAATTGTTAAAAGTGAAGAGACCAATACAGTTACAGAGAAAAATCCAGAAATAGCAATCATAATTGTAAATGGATCTACAATTTGTTCAGTTGCCATATAGAAATATCCAAAAAGGATTATATATATACTATTGGCATGACATTAAATAATAGAGGCTTCGAAAATATAGATAAAACCTTTAAATATTACTATTCAAATCGAAATAATATGTCAAATGATCAAAACAGCTATGTTCCAAAAATTGTGGCATTAGAAGTTTTGGAAAAGAATGGTGTAAATGTAGAAAGATTAAAAGAATTAATTAGAAAGGGTGTAGGTGCTGAATTTACAACATATTATTATTATACAATCTTAAGAATGCATTGTACCGGTTTAGAAGGTGAAGGAATTAAAGAAATAGTAGAGGATGCTAGAATTGAAGATAGAAATCACTTTGAAGCAATGACTCCTAGATTGTATGAATTAGGTGGAAGTTTACCAAGAGATATTAGAGAATTTGCTGATCAAGCTGGATGTCCTGATGCATATTTACCTGATAATTGGCAAGATATCAATTCAATTTTAAAAGTATTATTAGAAGCGGAACAATGTGCAATCAGATCATGGGGTGAAGTATGTGATATGACTGCAGGAAAAGACCCTAGAACTTATGACATAGCTCAAAAGATAATGCAAGAAGAAGTAGAACATGAGGCATGGTTTATTGAACTTTTATCAAAAAGGCCTTCAGGTCACTTTAGAAGAAAGTTTGTAGGACAATCTCCACATACTGGTGAACAAGGTAGTTTAATCCACCTTTAGTTATTTCTTCACATTTTAATTTTTAAATTCTATATTTGACAATAATCATTAAGTTAGAAATACGATACTTTATTATGTGCATTTTTTTATATTCATAGCAGAATGAGACGAAGAATTGCTGAGATGATTATGGTAGCTTCAGGGATAGGTATAGCAGCTAGTGCAGGTGCTATGAATATCACATCTATGGTTTATGGAGGATTAGCAATCTTGGGCTTGGGTGTAATTTCCTTTTTTTGGAATTAATTTTTCATAAATAACAATAGAGTATAAGAAATAAAAAATCAAAAAGGTGTTTCCTATAAGAATTTGGATCCAAGTACAATTTTTGAAAAAATAAAAGATTCACAACACAATAACAAATCAATTACAGTATTGCATGACTTTTTTATTGATCGGATAATCAAAATTAATAATATAGATGAATTTTTTTTACGTATAAAAGAAAAGACAAAGTATGGTGGCGGAAGCATCAGAGGAATACGTACCAGACAGTTTGAAGGAGGAAATGCAGTAAATATAGCTTATTTTCTTGGTAAACTAGGATTTTCCGTCAATTTATTCACAATAACTGATGATTCAAGTCATATGGTTTTAAAATATTTTTTTCAAAATCTACCCAAAGTAAAATTATATTTGTCATATGGAAAACCAGGATATACAACATCACTAGAGATTCATAACCACATTGATTCTAATATCATGATTAGTGATGTAGGAGATAATTTAGATTTTGGTCCAGAGAGATTAATTTCATCAGATAATAAAGAAATATTAAATAATTCTGATGCTGTAATTCTTGTAAATTGGGCCAGTAATCTGAAAGGTACTGAACTTTTAAAATATGTATTTAAAAATTCATCTAAAGCCTTGCATTTTGTTGATCCTGCTGATATTCAAACACGAAGTAAAGAATTTTGTTTGTTGTTAAAAGATCAAAATAATCTTATAGATGTATTAAGTATGAATGAAAATGAGTGTAATTCTTTACTCTTTGAATTGAATCTCCAAAATTTAATTTTAAAAGAAGAATATAGCCAAGAAAATATAAAATTAGCTATTAAAGAGCTAGCAAAAAAGTTAAGGATGTTTATCGATTTACATACACGGTATGGTTCTGCTTGTTCTAATGGGAATAAAGTATTTTTTGTAGAAAGCTTAAAAAATATCATTGTAAAAAATTTAACAGGAGCAGGAGATTCATGGGATGCTGCGGATATTATAGGACATATTATTGCATTGCCTCCAGAACAAAGATTATTTTTTTCTAATGCTTTTGCTTCATTATACATATCATCAGATGACAGAAAATTAATATCATTAGAGAATTTTTTTGAATATTATTGTAAAATTTATAATAAAAAGAAAAAATAGAAAAAGGATACGAAATTAGTAATAATATATAATGAATATTTTCGATTAAAAAAGAAAAATTAGATTATATTATTATTATTTTGTAAATGCTGTTTTTGTTACCAATTCTTCTATTTTTTTGTTTATATCTAGAGTAACTTTTAGTAAGTCAGGTGTCCAACCCCTCTTTCTGATAAATGTGGATAAGGCTTTTGTATCTTTTGGTAAACATGCACCTTCAAATGGTCTGCCTGCAATGGTTCCATATTTACCTATACGTTTATCTAATGATACACCTAAGCTTACAGCTCTATCATCTATACCTAATTCTTTGCACAGCATTCCAATTTCATTAAAGAAGGATATTTTTAATGATAAGAAGCAATTGGCAGTATATTTTATCATCTCGGAAGCTTTAAAACTAGTAACAATAATTTTTTCTGTAAGAGGTTTGTATAAATCCTGTAATAATTTTGAACTGCCTTCAACATCTTCTCCTATGATTACTCTATCAGGAATAAAAAAATCTTCATATGCACTTTCTTGTCGTAGAAATTCTGGATTATAACAAACATCATAATCTTTTCCTCTAACTTTTTTACATTCTTTATCCATATAATCAATTACTATTTCATCCATAGTACCTGGTAACATAGTACTTCTGAAAACGATTAAATGATATTTATTTAATTCATTTACTGCTTCGGTTATTGAGAATAAAGCAGATTTAACTTGTGATAAATCTTGTTCATCGTTAGCACCTGTTGGTGTATTAACACAAACAAAGGTAATATCAGTCTGCTGTAATGCATCCTTGACATTATTGGCAATCTTAAATCCTTCTTTCTTCAACATTTCCATTCTATTCTTAGAAATATCATAGAAAATGACATCATGGCCTAATTTATGAAATCCTTTTCCCGTAGCAGAGCCAACAACACCGGATCCTATTATTGAAATTTTTACCATTATTTATCCACAAACCCTCTTTTATAAAAAAAATTACAAATTAATATATAAGTGCTACTATCTCTTTTTCACATATAATGTTAGGAGTTATTTTAATAAATTATCTTCTATAAAATACTAATATTAATTTTAAATATAAAAAAAACACTAGAAAAAATATAAGTAATATGTATATTGATAGGTTTTGCAAAATAATTATCGATTCATATATAAATTAGATAGACTAAATATAAAAATAATTCAATGTACCAATTAACAGACAGAAGAGCCTCAGAGGAAATTACCATTGTTTTTATTATTGCAGCTCTGTCTGTACTTCTGATTTTTTCTATAATTTTTGTTATTTTGCCTGATTTTTTTAATAAAATTTCACTATTAGAACCAGTTCAATCTCTAGTTTTAAAAATTTCTGAATTTTTTGGTTATGTGGCTATCAATTATTATCAATTGATTTGGATATATCTACCTCTTGGCGCTATAGGTCTTTGGAGATGGAGTGTATGGTTATTTAAAAAGTCTACTTCTTTTTTATATAAACCTAAAATTCCTTGTGATGATACACACCTTCACAAATTTAGTATAATTACTCCAGTTTATAATGAAGATCCCAAAATTTTTGATCAAGCAATAAGATCATGGATTAAAAATGATCCTGATGAAATAATTGGAGTAATAGATCAAACTGATAGTCGATGTATTGAAGTTTTTCGATCTCTTGCGAAAGACTATACATTTATGAAACTTATTATAGCTACAAAAATAGGAAAAAGACCTGCATTAGCCGAAGGGATAAAAGAAGCAAGGAATAAAATTGTGGCTCTTGTAGATAGCGATACGATCTGGGCAGAAAATATTAGGAAATCAATACTTTCTCCTTTTGACGATCCGCTAGTAGGCGGAGTTACAACAAGACAACATCCTATTGAAAGAAAGACAATATGGCAAAAGATGACAGACATTTTTTGGGATATGAGAAATTATTATGATTTACCTGCTCAAACGGCAATGGGACAAGCTCTTTCATGTCTTTCTGGAAGAACTTCACTATATAGAAAAGACATTATAACTGAAGATCTTGATATTTTTCTTAATGAAATTGTATTAGGAAAAAAGAAAGAATCAGGAGAGGATAAATGTTTAACAAGGATTGTTCAAAGTAAAGGCTGGAAAACATATTATCAGAGCAATGCAGTGATTTATTCATATGCTTCTCCTGATTTTAAGACTTTTTGGAGTCAACGGTTAAGGTGGTCAAGGAATAGTCATAATTCTGATTTAATAAGTTTGTGGGACGGATGGGCATGGAAACATCCATTTTTAGCTTTTCATATAATTGATAGATTTATCTCTATCTTTACATTATTTTTTGGACCAATATTCTTTGGTATAGCACTTTATCTAAACCATTATATTTTAGCTATATCCATTTTACTTTTATGGATGACTGGTAGAGGAATTAAAATTTTACCACATTTAAAGAGACATCCCAAAGACATCATACTTCTTCCAGTTTATGTTGTAATCAATTTTATGATTGCAATAATAAAACTATATGCATTAGTAACAATCAGAGATCAGAAATGGATTAGATCTAAAAATAGAAAATCAGTTACATCTACAGTCAAAAAGATAAAGAATTTTATATTAACTAGTGAAATAATTGCGTGCCTAGTTTTTATTATAATTTTCATAGTACGTTAATAACCATAAAAATACATTCTAAAATCAATATATCGGTATAGCTTTTATATTTCAAATATAATTTTACTATAGATGGGTAGAGTAAGCAAAGGTATCAACTGTAGCATACAAGGATGTAGCGAACAAGCAGAAAGATCTATGAGTGAGAGTAAAGGCAGAATGGCTAACGACTTGGATATTTCCGCAACTAGTAAAAGAATCTATCTATGCAGAAATCATTACAAAGAATGGAAGAAAGCTACGAAAGAAGATCGGGAAACAGAAAGAGCAAGATGGAAATAGAAGAATCAGTTTAGGGTAAAAGAAGAAATGCGTTTATTACAATTACATACAGACTTTATAGAATATGAGCCAATTAATGAGGAACTTAATGATGCAGAAAAAGATATAGATAAAACCAAGATAAGATTAGAAAATTTAATAGTTGTATTTATTTCAGTAGAAAAAGGGGATAATAAAAAAACGGTAGAAAAAGCAGTAGACGAAATCAAAAATTATGCAAAGAGTATAAAAATTGATAGATTACTAATCTATCCTTATGCACATTTAAGTTCTGATTTGTCATCTCCAAAACATGCTTTTGAAATTATTAAAGAATTGGAAATAAATGCAAAAAAGATACTGAATGAGGTAAATAGAGCTCCTTTTGGCTGGACTAAGAGTTTCAACATAAAAGTAAAAGGTCATCCACTAGCAGAAAATTTTAAAATAATTTCAAATAAGCAACTTTCTCATGAAAAAAATAAAGATGAACCAAAACAAAATCAATATAATGTAGAACCAGTTTCATCTGCATTAAAATCAGAAGAAAAACAACAATCATCATGGTTTATTTTAGATACAAATGGAATATTAATTCCCATAGAAAGCTTTAAAATTGAAAAAAATAGTACTTTGAAAAAATTTTTAGAATACGAAACATCAAAAAGAAGAGATGTTGATGAACAACCACCTCATGTATATCTTATGAAGAAAATGGCTATTGCAGACTATGAACCTGCCTCCGATTCTGGAAATATGAGATATTATCCTAAGGGAAGATTAATGAAAGCCTTAATAGAACAATTTGTCACAAGAAAGGTTCTAGAATATGGCGGAATAGAAGTTGAAACACCTATAATGTATGATACAAAACATCCAGCTATGAAAAGCTATTTCAACCGTTTTCCTGCTAGACAATATAATGTATCATCTGACAATAAACAATTATTTTTAAGATTTGCAGCATGTTTTGGTCAATTTTTAATGGCTAAAGATTTTCACATTACATATAAAAATCTTCCAATGAAACTTTATGAATTAACGAGATACAGCTTTCGGAGAGAAAAAAGTGGAGAACTAGTAGGATTAAGAAGATTAAGGGCATTTAGTATGCCTGACTGTCATGCATTCTGTAAAGATATAAAACAAGCAAAAGATGAATGTTTAAAACGTTTTGATCTCTCAATTGATGTATTAAATGCATTTAATATAAAAATTCAAGATATAGAAATGGCACTAAGATTTACAGAAACATTTTATGGTGAAAATAAAGAGTTTATTACTCAAATTTCTAGAAGATTTGGAAAACCAATTCTAGTTGAAATGTGGAAGGATAGATTTTTTTATTTTGTGTTAAAATGGGAATTTAATTATATTGATAATATTGGAAAAGCAGCTGCATTATCAACAGATCAGATCGATGTAGAAAATGGAAAACGATATAATATAGAATATGTAGATGAACAAGGAAAAAGACATAATCCAATAATATTACATAACTCACCTAGCGGAGCTATAGAAAGAATTCTTTATGCAATACTAGAAAAAGCTGCTAAAATAAAACAACAAGGAGAAAGACCTCAATTCCCTCTATGGTTATCACATACACAAGTTAGAATTATACCTATCAAGAATGAACATTTGCAGTTTGTAGAAAAGATTGAAACTATTCTGTCACAAAATCAAATAAGAACAGATATAGATGATAGAGAAGAATCTCTTAATAAAAGAATAAGGGAAGCAGAAACCGAATGGATTCCATATATATTAGTTATTGGAGATAAAGAAGCTGAATCTTCAACTTTAGTAATTAGGGATCGTAAAACAGGAAAACAAATTGATTCCAACATAGAGAAATTAATAGAAAATATAAAAAAAGAAACGAATGATAAGCCTTTTATGCCATTGAATTTGCCTAAGTATCTTTCAAAAAGACCACAAATAATGGTTTAATAAGACTACTACATCAATTTTTAATTTAATGTATTATATAATTTGATTGTAAAAGTATATCTATAACATTATTTTGTTCCAATTACATTTATTTGACTCTCCTGTTTATCAAGATCAATACTCTTAGTATTAAGAGAGGAATCCTGGCTATTATTTCCATAAATTGTTTGATATGCATTTTTTACTATATCAAAATAAGGAGTAGTGTCAATCTTCCCATCTGTTACATTGATTAAGTTAAAGTTTTGTACCTGATGAGAATCTACTCTCCATTGCCAAAAGGCAGATCCCCATACATCAAGGTTCTTAAAAGCATCTACTAATGTATTGGCTTCAGTCTGATTAATACTGCTAAATGTTTCATTAATAAAGGTAACAATTTCACCCTCTTCATCGACAATTCTATCTCGCTGAACATTATTCCATTCTCCTACATATAATGGAACATTTGCAAATTCAGCAGCTTGAACAAAAGTGCTCAATCGTGATTCTTGGTAAGGATTTTCTTGTGGAACTCCATAAACACTTATTTTAAATACCACATTACTCGTATTTTGGGGTGCCATTTTTGCTAAATTCTGGGGAGTTAACTCAATAGGACTTTGCAATGATACAGGAATATTCATGCTATAGGCTATAGTTTTATCTGTATATTTTCTTAGAAAATCTGTCATAAATGTATTATACTTTCCTATTTTTTCCCATTGACTTTTATCATGAACTTGAGGTTCACTTAGAATTTCATAGCCAATGGTGCTTGTATGGTTATCCACAGTTTCTAAAACTTTTTTAAAGAATTCCGTTTGTAATGTCCATACATCATTCCCATCTTTATCACGAATATTCCGATCCCACCAATTTGACCACCATACTTTAGCAGTAGGATATTTCGTACCACCACCACTTCCATAAAAAAATGCGAAATCAGTTTCAAATAGAGAAAACGGAAAACCAGTGCCTCGTTGTGGATTTAAATAAGAAGATGTATGAAATTGATGATTATCATATAAAACGTTAATATTATATTTGTCGGCTGAATTTGCAACAATCTTTAATTCTTTCATAAATTCTTCAGGATTTTTTACAAATGATTCCCAGAAAATTAAGAAGCGCACATGATTTAATCCATTATCAGATAGGATCTTAAAACTTTCTTCAAAATAGTTATCGGGAAGATCATAGTTTACATCTCTAGCTTGAGCTGTTCGTGTATAAAATCCATGCATATCAACACCATTATATGGTGGACCGCTCTTAGTGTCGGCATCATTGTTACTATTTCCATTTATCTGTTGTAAAGGAAAAGAATAAAATCCAATATTCGAAATTATTAAAGTAAAAAGGATGAGAACGATATATTTGTGAATATGACTTTCTGAAAGAATAATTAATTTCATGAATTATTATGATTTGTTATTTTCATATAAATGTGTTATATATTTTTCTTTTTAGAAAAATTTTATAAGAAAAATAAAGATAATAACTACATTAATAACTTTATCGTCATTTATATAACACATGAATTTAATTTAGTAACGCAAGTGTTTAGTATCAAGCATATTACAATTTTGAGTATCATCTTATTATCTTCTTTCTTAACCATTAATTTAGATAATGTTATAGATATTTCATTTGCAACAGAAATTAAAAGTCAAATAACTAATATTTCTGAAACAGAAAATAAGATAAACGCAAATAATTCCATAAATGAGGAAAAGAACCTATGTATGAGATATGAAAATATTACAAAAACTATCGTAATTTGTGATGGAGTAGTAGATATTCCTACCATTAATAATTTTTTTAATAATAGTGATATTCTTGAAATGTCAAGAGACAAAGAATGGCTTTTGAAATCAAATATTTTAATACTTGAAAAAGGATCATTAAATATTAGTGGTGATAATACCCATTTACTTAAAATAGATTCTGATTATTCTAATAATATTGCATATTCTATAATTTCAAGAGGAAATTTAATTATAGATAATACAAATATAACATCATGGAATTCAACAAATAATAATATTCCTGACTTTAGTACACCTGAAACCCCTAGAGCTTATATATGGACATTCTGGAATTCAGCAGGAAAAACAAATATTTCGAATTCATTTTTGGAAAATTTAGGTTATAAAAGTCATTCAGGTACAACAGGGATAACATTTTTTTCTGGTAATTATAGTTTAGTCCAAAATAATACTATAAGTGGCAATTATTTTGGACTACATTTAGCAAATGGGATTTCTAATGTCACTATAAAGAATAACAAAATATCAAAAAACCAATTTGATGGTATTAATTTAGATACAAAGACAAACAACATCAAAATATTAAACAATAGAATTTACGATAATAATCTACATGCCATAGTATGTAAAAGAGGCTGTAATAATATAGAAATAAAAAATAACATTTTAGAAAATAATATTGGTATTGGAATTCTATTAGAAAGAAATACCAGCAAAAATTTTGTTCAAGTAAACAATTTACGATCCAACACAATGGGAATGATGATTTCTGAATCACAAGAAAATGACATAATAAGGAACAACTTTGATAAAAATGGTAATGGAATTTTTTTGAAAAATACAAAATACAATTTTCTTGATTACAATAATATCACAAATAGTAATAACTATGGAATAAATATTTATAGTAATTCTACTAATAACATAATACAAGGTAATATCATAAAAAAATCTATTAATAGCGGAATAAATATTGCAGATTATGGAACAAATAAAAATAAACTAATAAATAATAATATTATTGAAGGGCCTAACTATGGATTAAAACTGGATAGAACGTCTAATAACATATTAGAGAATAACATAATAGAAAAAAACCAAAATGATGATTTTTTTATAAAACAGTCTAATGATAACAAAATAATAAATTCTAATTTTAACTATACAGAATTTTTGCTAAATGATAAAAAAAGTAACATCGTAATAACTGATACAAAGAATAGAATTATTGATGGAAATAATATTACTAATACTGTGTATAAACAAAATAACACAATAATACTTAATTCAAAGAATAATTTTACAAAATTAAAGACTACTGATATATTTGTAATCCCCCAATCATCTTATGTAAATATCACAAAAATAAACTATGACTTGAAAAATAAAGAATATAAGAGAATAGATTTAGCATACCCCCAATTAGGAATTGAGACAAAATTTATCGTAGGAGGATTTCATCCTGGAAATCAAGTATTAGTTAAGGTAAATAAAGAGATAAAAGATCTAATAAGTATAGATAACAATAGCAATAGTACAACAGAATTTATTTTGAAAAATGATCAATTATCATATAGACTAGAGTTTGAATTAACTACAATACCAATTTTAATTACTATAATAATTCTATCCATTTTAATCCTAGTATCTATCGGTATTTTCTTTTTAATAAGAAAAAAAAGAAAAAAACAGAGGGAGATAACAAGCTAACCTAATACATAAGAATTTAAATATGAATATTTTTACATATATTTAATAAATAAAAATAAATATTGATTCTATGAAAATATTTTATTACTCAGCTAAAATTTTATTGGTCTCCATCTTTAGAAATTTTATAGATCTTACCATTCTTTGAATTTGCTGCTAAGACATAGAGGTCACCATCAATAGGATCAATTTTGATATCCGTGATTATATCAAAACCAGTTCCAAAAATTACAGAATTTAATTCTGAAGGTTTATTTACTATTCTATCAAACAACTCTCCTTCTAGTTGCAATCCTGTTCTAGTTTGATTAAGGTCAAAATGTAGGATGGTTCCATTTTTTACTCCACCTACTAACATATCGTCTCTATATTGTTCTCCCAGTGTTGAAGAATGAATAAAGGCAACAGTTGTAGGTGCGATAGTGTCATTCCATGTTAATACAGGTTCATAATATTTGCCATTATCATTGAAATTGATTAATTGATTTATATCAAACTCCTTATCGGTAAATTCATTGTACATAGAAGATAATCCTAATACTTGTCTCCATCCACTATTAAATCCAGGTTTAACAATATTTATTTCATCACCATAATGAGAGCCATTTTCAGTATCCCATAAATATCCTGTAATATTATCAAAACCAATACCAAAACTATTTCTTACACCATATCCATAATATTTGTCTAAAAGCCCTTCATCTCCTAATGTGAATCCATCATTAACAGTTTCTCCATCGGGTGTAATACGTAGAATTCCCCCTCTACCATCAGGAAGAGATGTTCCTACTAAATTTTGAGTAATTGTATCACCAGATGGATCTTTTAGTCTGTTAAGATCGCCCATAACAATATATAAATTGTTATCTGGGCCAATTCTCATTACTCCTCCATTGTGTGATGGTCCAGGCAAATATGGTAAATCAAGTAACAATATAGGATTTATTAGATTACCATTTACAAAATCATATCGGTAGACACGATTTCCAATTATATTTCCATCATCTTGGTTCTCAGTTTCAGTAACAAAAAGAAAAACAAATTTATCATTTGGACTATATTTATCTGCATGTTTGGTTTTAGATATATCTAGTACAGCTATACCCAATAAACCTCTTTCACTCTTTGTTGCTACATTTAAATCTAAAAGCTCTGCAACGACTTTTCCATTAGTAACACGTTTTACTATTCCTGTATTCTTTTCAATAACTAAAAGATCATCATTTCCTATAAACTCCATTCCTGAAGGAAATTTTAATTTGTCTACAATCAATTCTGTTTTCAAATTACTGTCTCTTAGTATCGGAGTAGAAGATTCTTTTTTTGATTTTTTCTGTGATTGAGCATCTACATTATCAATATTGTCTATACATATTAAACCAATACACATTACAACAATAATCAATATAATACTGATATTTGTCATGTAATAACTATTGTACATGCACTAACTCATGTAATACATCATATTTGAATCTATACTAATAAAAAACTATAAGATGAAAATAATCAATTAATAAACAAAAACTAAAAATAAGAATTAATTATTCAATTATTATATACTATCTATAGACAAATATTTTTATTTTGCTATTTTAATAGTTTGCTCTTATATCAAGTTGTTTCAATATAGGAGATTGTTTTAAATTTGAATAGGGATAAATATTAAAATTATATTTTGGTAGAGGATTACCTGGTTTGATGCTTTCTATTAGATGAGTCT
>DATFBJ010000144.1:0-4840 GCA_035253885.1 Nitrososphaeraceae archaeon | reverse complement strand
TCTTTATATGATAAAAATATTTTTAATTATAAGAGAGATTAAAAATTGTAATATTATTATGTATATAATTCAAATACCATATCCAAGAGGATTTAACTAGTTAATTAATTCAATTACAATATTACATTTCTTCCTTTATTGATGTATAATATTTGTTTTATTGTAAAGGTTATAGATTTTTTCTATATGTGAACAAAGGTTGAAAAAAAAGGAATTTTGTTTTAATCTCTTCAGTTATGATATATTATATATTTAATCATCATTATAATAATAATGAGGTCAATCAAAAAAATAATGATTGATTTTTTGAATATACTTATGTTGATTAATAATATCAATAATCCAGAGTAAGTACTCAATAATAAATATAAAATTTATAAGATAATTATAACACTTATAATTTATCCCTAACTATTATATAAAATACTTCTTACACAAAGACATGTCCAAACCAACTATTGATTTAATGAATCAAAAGTTTATTTTAGAATTAAATGCTGCTCTTGCCATGGAAAATGCAGGAATAGAAAGATTGCAGACACGAATTACAGAAGTTAGTTTGCCAGAAGCTAAGCAAAGGTTAGAACATCATTTACAAGAGAGTATAAAACATCAAAAAATATTAGAACAACTTGTCTCTAATATAGGTGGCCAGCCAACACAAGAAAAGTTAGGACTGCCATTACCTTCATACCCACTACCTATGAAGGAAATGATGGATAAATCCATGACAAAACAGGAATATGAATTAAAGAGAGCTGAAGAAGATATGATAGTAGAAAATGCAGAAGTATGTTGTTATCTTATGTTGATACAAAAATGCCAGATTGCAGGTGGAGTCTATTCAAATGCCATAGCTCCATTATCTAAAAATATGCAAGATGAACAAGAGCAAGCAGATTGGTTAAAGACCAATTCTCCTGTAATGCTGACTCAGTTATGGCCAAAGATACAATCAGCAGTTGCAGCTAATGCACCTCCTTTCTCATTATAACAAAAAAAGGAAGAAAAGTATCAAATGAAAGCACTAGTATATCATGGACCATACGATGTCCGTATAGACGATAAACCTCATCCTACCATACAACATCCAGAGGATGCAATATTACGTATAACATCTACTGCTATTTGTGGTTCTGATCTCCACCTTTATCATGGAACTGTACCAGGAATGCAACCAGGTCAAACATTAGGACATGAATTTATGGGAGTAATAGAAGAAACAGGACCAGAGGTTGAGGATGTTCATGTAGGTGATAGAGTAGTAATTCCATTTAATGTTAGTTGTGGTCGTTGTTGGTTTTGTAATAATAATATGTGGTCTCAATGTGATAGAGCTAATCCTAAAACAAAAGATATTGGAGCAGCATATGGTTATACTCAACTCTTAGGAGGATATGATGGAGGTCAAGCTGAATATGTCCGTGTACCATTTGCAAATGCTGGAGCATCTTTAAAAGTTCCAGACAGTATCAAGACTGATGAGCAAGTATTATTTTTGAGTGACATCCTTCCAACTGGTTACTTTGCAGCAGATATTGCTAATGTACAGCCAGGAGACGATGTTGCAGTATTTGGTGCTGGACCTGTTGGTTTCTTTGCAGTTATGAGTTGTTTTTTAAGAGGAGCTGCCAGAGTCTTCTCAATTGATCATTGGCCTATGCGTTTAGATAGAGCAAAAAATCTAGGAGCAGAAATCATTAACTTTGATAATGAAGATCCAGTTGATATAATAAAAAAAGAAACTAATGGAAAAGGCGCTATCTGTATAGATGCTGTTGGATTCGAAGCCGTAGGGCATTTTGCAGGTAATCCACATCCTCATGACCATTCCACAGTATCTAATCCTGCTTATAATCCAGTTAATCCATTGCAAGTAATTACTTGGATGGCACAAGTTGCAAAAAAATATTCAACTATATCCATACCTGGAGTATATGGATCTGGTTATGACCAATTTCCATTAGGATTATTGTTTAACCGTAACATTCAAATTCACATGGGACAATGCCCTGTAAAAAAATATAATGAACAATTACTACATCTTATTGAAACAGGACGTATAGATCCAACCAAAGTAATAAGTCATACGATGAATCTTGATGAGGCACCTAAAGGTTATGAAGGCTTTGATAAGAAAGAAGAGATAATGAAAATAGTACTTAAACCATGAAAATAACCCACAAATTAATAAACTATTGAAAAGTATAAGAGGAATTATAAAGATAGGATATAATAAAAATATGGAAAAATAACAGATCGCTCTATTACTGATTTTTAATTCTATTTTTATTTGTCTCTAATTATCAAAAAGTATAAACATAATTTTGTATAATCCAAATAATCTTATATTTTCATTTTTATCTTTAACATAACAACTAAACTAATGGTTCTTTTTAATTTATAATGAATTTTTAGTCCTCTTTTTTGTATTATCAATTAAATCTCTTTGTATTAATATAAAAATCATCTGATAAAATGAGATCCCAAATTTTCTTGACTGAAAATCAATATTCCTTATAGCAGATAATAATGACTGATCATCTGCTGACGATAAAATATATTCGTCTATAATTTTTTTGAATTTATTGTCATTATAATGGTGAAACACTGATCAAATATGATCTATATCCTTTTTAACAGCTTGATAGAAATTTTTTTGATATTATATTACTCCATTGATATTGATTGTAGGAAATAGCAGTCCATTATTCTATTGGGTAAGAATAAAGAACAATGTGATAAACTCTATGATATGCTGGAAAAAGGTATAATCAAAGATGATCAGATTTTGAATATGACTGACTAATTATTCATTTTCTATTGTTTTTCTTTTAATTTATCTAAAAAATTTAATTAATTAAATAGCATTTAGTCGTCATTTGCCATCTTTTCAATTAATTTTATATCTTCTTCATCTACATCTTTCAAACATTTAAAATCCTCAACCTTCAAACCTAACTGTTTTTGTAGATTTTGTATTCTGTTAGCATACTTAATTTGATTATCAAATTCACCTTTATTAAGTGCTATCTATGTAAAGCTCCCCAGGTTTGACTGTCATAATATTCTGAATCTAAAATTTTATGATATCTACTACCTTCTCTATAATATCTCCCAACATTAAATCCATGTTTATAAAGAAATGCAGGATAATATTTTCTATATTTATGTGATCTCATATTAATAATATTTTTGTTTTCTAAAGTATTTATAATTTCAAGGAAAATTGTGAGTGAATAGATGTAAAAGAAAACATTAATATTTAGATCTATAATTTTTTGAAATTTTTACAACATTTTTAAAATTGAACTATATCTGCTGTTATATATCTTTCCTCATAGACACTTGATATTTTATAATTGTTACGGTTTTAAATGTATTATTAAAAGAGTAAAATGTTTCTCCATTTAATACTTTTATCAATAATATTGTCGTATTATTCTATAATTATCTCTATTTTTATATACAACAATTTATTACTATTAATAGACTATTGTTTAGGACAATCTTTAAAAAGTATCCAAATTCAATAAGTAAAGATAATAGAGAATCACATAGTCCTACAGTAAATGAGCTTACAAATAAAATGGAAGAACTTTTGTTTCATTCTATAGTTGGATATTATGATATTAAAAAACTTTTAATGCGTTCTATTCTTTCAAAGGAACAGACACATGTTCTCCTTATAGGACCTCCAGCTACTTCAAAAACTATTTTTCTATTAGAAATGTTCAATGAACTATCTAATGCCTATTTTATAGATGGAACAGCAACAAGCGGGATTGGTATAGTTGATTTTTTATTTTCTCATCCGGAAACAAGGTTTATTCTTATTGATGAAATAGATAAACTCAACAAAAAAGATCAAACTGTATTATACAATTTAATGGAAACGGGTATTTTAACTGAAATGAAAGCCGAAAAAACTAAAGGATTTAGACAACAAAAAATGAATGTAAAAATCTTTGCTACATCTAATGAATTAGATAAACTAACACAACCCTTGAAATCACGATTTCTAAAATTGGAATTACCTGAATATAGTTGGGATGAATTTCTAACTATTTCAAATAATTTAATTAAATCAAGATATAAACATCTTAATGAACAAATATCAAATAGAATTGCAGAAATTGTCTGGCAAGATCTTAAGACAAAAGATATCAGAGATTGTTTGCAAATTGCTAAATTAGCATATAGTATCGAAGATGCTGAGGATATAGCTCATACTTTATTAAAATACAAACCAAACCAAAATTAGAAGGTGTTATTTGCATTTTTAAAAATTTATTTTAAATTGACCTAATACTGGTTCTTTCATTAAAATTTTTTTTCTAATACTATTCTTTCTTATTATATTCAAATATAACAATTTGTGATAATCAATAATAATTGTCTAATTTATATAATGACTGTAGATTTTTATCAAATACTACCCCAAATGGTTCTAATACAGTATTACAAGTATCAATTAATAATTTAGAGTATCTTTTAACATCATAATTATATTTATTATCTTCTAATAATTGAAAAGGAAGTACTCTTTTTGATTTAGGTCTATTATAATCTATTATAACATATTGTAAAACTTGACCAGCTTTTAAGTATTCTTCATTTAATTCAAGCTGTCTTATGGCATTATTCTCTAATGTATTTCTTTTTTTATCGTATTTATCATAATCTTTCGAAAGCAGCTTGGTAAATATTAGATTTTCAGGGTCTACCTTACGGTTTTTCAATAGAGAAAGATAGCCTTCAATTTTTTTTATTATCAAGGATATTTTATTTTGTTTAATATCAGAGATTGAATTTCCTTGAGCCAATATTTCTAAAATTT
>DATFBJ010000143.1:0-8238 GCA_035253885.1 Nitrososphaeraceae archaeon | reverse complement strand
GAATTTTATTTTTACCTCTTCTGGTACACTATTTTCTAAATCATGAAATGGTGCAATATAGATTATCCCATCACCTGGTGCTCCTTTGTATGCTTCTAATCCAGGTTTGAATACCTGTCCAGTAAAATTACCTTTTTGAATTATTTTAATAACATGATCAAATGCCTTTTCTACATCCAATACAAAGGAGGTAAGAATAGTATTTGGAGCTAGTTTATTCTGATCAGAAATAGCACCAAATGCAAATATCTTTTTTTCTTTGGCTGCTTCTATGACTCCCAAACCAGATGTATCTGCTACATGTAATAAAAAGTCAGCACCACTAGCATCATCATCATTATCATTATTAATTTGAGCAAGTGCAGCTTCTTTTCCTTTAGATGGGTTATCCCAATCATCTAAAAATGTAGATAATACTGTTATATTGGAATCTATATCATAAGCACCTTGCTTGTAACCTTCAAGAATATTAATTAAATTTGGATATTTTTCTCCTCCTATAAATCCAATAACATTTGTTTTAGACATCATTGCTGCAAGTGCACCTAAGAGATATGTGCCTTCTTGTTGCATTGGAAAAATTGATGCAACATTAGGTGAACTAACAAGTCCTGTAAAAATTACAAATTTTGTATTAGGATAATCTTTGGCCACTTTTATAGCAGGTGCTCCCCATTCAAAACCATGTGCTAAAATCAAATCATGACCAGCATTAGCATATTCCCTCAATGTAATTTCTATATCTGGAATAGCTACATTTTCTTTAAAATCAATATCATAACCATACTTTTTTTCTAATGCTCCTGCTGCATTATATCCAAAAGCACCCCAACCTGCATCACTAAATAAACCATCAGTTAGGAAGGCTATTTTGAGATCTTTTATATTAGAATTTTTCTCTTCAGCGAATCCATGAGTAATTGGCGCTACTGCTGCTCTTATTTCAATAGGATACTTATCAATAAAAGCATATGAGCAGAGACTAATTTGTAATAGTCCAACTATTGATGTTATTTCCATAAGAATAAAAAAATATACATTCCGCTCGGTGAATATCATAAAAAGTATACTAATTATCATTACGAATGTCTATAATAAAAATATCTATACTGTGTTTTTTATTATTGGTAATCTCATTTTAAAAGTTAAATAAATATAATTTATATAAATATAGTTTATCTTTTCTAAATAATTGTAAGATTTTATAAAACATAAATTTTGTGCTGATTAAAAGACTGTTAATTTTATATCAAAATTTTAGTCTATTTAAATATATAGATAACACTATTCATAGAATGTTAATCTAACTAACAGTATTTTCGATAAATTACTCCAATCACATTTATTGTTGAAATATCGATTTAATTAAACACAGAATTTTTAATTATATATTTATCGATAACAATCAAAATGGTAAAATAATAGTATTTCTATTTATTTACCTATCAATAAATAATTATTAAAAGCAGTTATAAAATAGGTGATCTTTAGTGATTGAAGTATATTCTTTATTGCAATGTTAGTTGATTATTATTACAGTTCTTGACGTCTACATAGGTAATTCTTATCAAACTCGAATATTGTGCCAAATATAGCTTTTTAGCCTTATCGTCTCTCATTATCGGTAATAGAAAAAAATTATGAAATAAACTTAGATAAATTCACTCTTTTTATATCAAAGAATACTTTTGTAGGAATTATTAACCTACTCCACTTGGCCTTTTATGTTCGATATGCTCTAATTTCTTATGTTCTTCCTTCATATCTACAGTATCGAACAAAAGTCCACATATTTCACATGGGATTTTAGATCTGCTTTTATTGTTGGTAATATTATTATTGGTGGATGCTTCAGGTACCACTACAACAATAACAGATGCAAAGTTAATAATACTTTTGAATTAAAAAGGTTAATCTAAAATATTTTTGAATATCATCTATGATTAAATGAGAACCAACCAAAGTTGAAATATTAAGGTTTCATAAAGATGGTAAGGTAAGAAATACGTATACATTATCTGTTTAATCTTATTCTTGAAATCTGTAACAACATAGAAGTAAAGAAATTATTGACTAAAAAACTATTTACATCATTTAGGATTTACAAATTTTATTTCTATATCTTTATCTAGATTTGTTCAATATCTCTTCTGATAACTTGTAACAACTTTCATAATTATTTTCATCAATTAAAGTTCTAATATTGTTATTGTATTTGACAAATAAACTCTTTTCAAGTTCAACTCACCCCTCCTTCACCTTCTCTTTCGTTAAAGACATAACGTTCTCCTTATTTGGCTGCAAGATTCCAACTTCTTAAACAATATGTTTTGTTTTTCTATATTCTCATTTGTTATTTTATCATAAACTTTTATATACATAAGGAGATGGAAAAATTGTATTAGTTGGATTAAGAAATATCTTATAGTAATTTTGAAATAATGATGAGGTAGATGAGGTAAAAGAAATTATTTTAATTTTTTAATTTCTCTAATTTTGAATCAAATTTATTCACAATAAGAATCAAAGTTTTTTCAATCTACTATATAATATACAATAAGAGAATATCAAACTTTCTCAAAAAATAGTAGATATGTTATTTTATAACATAAACTAATTCAATTATAACATAAGAATTAATTGAATATATAAATTTATTCAATAAGACCTTCTGACATTTTTAGTTGATATAACTTGTTTTCTATATTTCCTTTGCTATTTTCAATTCATATTCTAATTTTTCAATCTTCCTTAACAAAACTTTAGTTAATGTCTTGAAGATAATAATTTGTCTTTGTTATCTGCTTTAGCAAATGCATATAATGCATCATATACTGGAAATTGTTTTATCATATTATCATAATCATCATTTGAAATAAGACTAAAACCAGCAGCAATTGCTGCAAGTCCTGCTGACTGTGGTGTTAATTGTCTTTTTTCTGTATCTGCACCTCTTACAATTTCAGCTAATACTAATAATTCTGGATTCTTTTTGTCCAGTTCATATTTTTTTATGATAGCATCAAATGAACATTCATTGTCATGATGACCTAACTCAACATTTGGTATATCAAATGGAATTGCATTTTCATTTCTCATTATTTCAAGTACTTTATGAGCAGGTACAAACAGAAATTTGGCTTCCTTATCTAAAAAATTCTTTATAAGCCAAGGACATGCTATTCTATCTACTTTCGCATGTTCTCTTGTTATCCATTTCATAATTAGTATAAGATATAATACTATTTGAAGTAATTTCGTTAGTAAGTGTAATCGTATGATCCAATGCCATAGTTAGTTTTACTTCTATAGTTCATTCAGAAGTATCTATTTAGATTATTTGATAAATTTTTTTACAGAAAGTTTTATATCAACAATTGATTTGAGTCACAAAAAATAAGTTAGTTAGAAAGAACTGTACATAACGATAGAAGTATATTGTATAAAGTGATATTGGAAAATATGTATTAGAATTATCAGAATCAATTCTAGACAAAATCAAAGAGAATTTCAAAGATAAAAAATCAGAACTTTTATCGACAGTACAACAATAAAATAAGAATTTTTTTATTTTTACCTATATTCTTTATTTTTTTATTTTTGTTAATAAAATCAATTTCTTTGTAAAATTACCTGATTATTTCTAACAAAGTTCTCAAACTCCTTTTTACTTCTTCTCTCTTTCCTTCCGGCACTTCAAAATATACAATCAAAGATGTTGAATTACCTAGACCTATAATATGAGATTGACTACCATGAACTTTACCATTATATTCAGTTACAATATCAGATAATATTTCATACTTCTTTTGAATATCTGCAATAGGACCAGACAAGAGCTCTAATGAATTGGACATTTTTGGTTTTGTGAAATGTTGTTTCGCAAATTTATTGTAATAAGTGGGTTTATTGTTAGTTGAAGGAGTTATGGATTTCTTATTATTATTTAAACGGTTAGAACATTGGCGTTTGTTTCCACTAAATACTTCAAAGTAAGCATTTTCCTCATTATTCCAGTAAATCCTGGTATTACATTTGTAGACACAATCCTTAGGAATGATATTAGAAGAGATCATATCTAGATTTTATCATCAATTATTATTGGTATTATCATCATAATCTTCTTCATCTTCATTATCATCAAACTCATCTTCATCTTCTTCTTCTTCCTCTTCATATTCAATATCATTATCATCATTGTTTTGATTACTAATATTATTATTAGCAGAGCTCATTTCTTCTTATTCAAAAATTTGATTATTTTTATTATTAATAAACAATGTCAATCCTTCTGTATTACATTTTAGACAATTCCATTTTATTCTAAAATATTCTTTTGTAATTTCAATATTTGCTAATTCTACTTCCTTACTTGGAAACTTGTGACCACAATTCTCACATTCTAAAATTGTCTATCTTGTCTTTATTATTGTTAGTATCTGTATTCTCAGCAAGCCAGCAATCTTTGCATATCGTATTGCCATCTTTATTTGTGAATTCTGCAGTATCCAGTTCGTTTTTTCCACATTTAGAACAAAATGCTATGGAACTCATTTCTTTGTATATTCAAATGTATATAATAGTATATCAACCATTGAGAAGCTAGTATATTACTATTAGAAAAGCTCATTTCATTTTTTCCCTTTCTTCTTTTTCTTTATTCTTCATATCTAGACGTATAATCAGAATCATTAATATCATTAATATCATAGCAAGAAGGGGATTAAACAAGTTATTTAGAGCAAGAATCCATATAGCAATAGTAAAAACAACAATCGCTATTATGAGGAAAAACTGATTTTTTATCATTTCTGTTTAATTTTCTATATTTATCAAAAATATTCATTCTTATTATTTATTATTTGATTTCTTCCAATTCAATAGTAATGAGTAATTGTTTATCATCAAGTTCTTTTTCATTATCTAAATAATTTTTAGGAATCCAAATAACACGATTATCTTTCATACGGTTTAATTTACCAGCAAATTTAATCTTGACCTTATCTCCCAATATCTGAATAGACTTTCACTATTATTTATAATATAGTTTACCTATCATATAAGACTTATAGTCTACATTAATTCACTATATTTAAATTTATAAAAATCAGATATACTATAGTAGACTATTAAACAGATATTAAAACAATTAGATCAAATTGTTGTTAAAAATACAAAAAAGGATAGAAGGGAAGTTATTATGAGATGAGATTATGGCTTTAATTATCAAATTATTAGACAATTATTTATTATTACTATACACTTTTACTTTTGTTTCTAATATTTATCATGATTATTGCAAAATGAATGTAATAATATATGATTATTAATCATGTTTTACTTAATTACCAGGAAATCTTTTCAAATAATCATTCATGTTATTAGAAAGAAATTTTTATTGTCTTATATTAAAAATTTCATTTACACTAGTTATACTTAATCCAGGTTCAGGTCCTCCTCCTATCACATATATTTTATCATCATTAACAGAGGTTCTTGATATTCCCATTTATTATTTTTAATATTATATTTTTCATTATTGTTATATGTTTTAGTAAGATCTTCACCTCCTAATACGTAGATATCATTATTGATAGATGCTGCACTAATTCCACTCCTATTTGAAGGCATTGATTCAAGTGTCATCCATTGATCCATTTTAGGATTATATATTTCAGTAACATTAACATTGGTAATAGGAGAAATTCCTTGAACTCTTCCACCAAATACGTATACATTTCCATCAACAACCGCAGATGCAACATGATGTCTTGCAGTAGGCATTGATGATTTTAATACCCAACTTTTAGTTTTTGGATTATAGGCCTCATTAATAGCCATAATTCCACTTTCGCCTTCACCACCTATAGCATAAAGTATTCCATCTATAAAAACAGCTGTTAATGCTCCTCTAGCAGTAGGCATTGAAGATTCCTCAGTCCAAAGATTCTTTTTAGGGTCATAAACAAATAATTTAGCTGAAGGTAACCAATTATTATTTGTATATCCTCCTATAACATAAATTTTGCCATTAAAATTTGAAGCAGTGGTATGATGCAATGGTTGTGGTAAAGGTGCTATTGCTTTCCAAGAATCACTCTGAATATTATAAACTTCTACAGTATTTAGTACATTGCCTGATTTGCCAAATCCGCCTATGACATAAATATCATTTCCGATATTAGTAGCAGTAATTTCTGTTCTAGGTGTTGGCATTGGGGTTCCATTAGACCACCAAGATTCAGTATTTTCTGTAAATGCTTGTTGTTGTATTTGTCCAAATATAGACAAAATCAAAAAAAACAACAATAAAGGAAAAACTGATAATATGAAAAAAGTATATTTCATATTAAAATATAATAATTTACTTTAGTAAATAAGATTATCTTTATAGAGTTGAAGTAATATTTCTAAATGTTCCAAAATTGAAAAGATAATGAGCTCATATACAAATTAGAATAGAGTCGAGTCACAGGTAATAAAGCAGTAATTAATCATTGAGTGAAAAAGACAAGGTAAAAGAAGAAGATGGACTGACTCATTTATTTGATCAATTATTTATTAAACAAAAGAATATCCAATAATTGGAAAGAAAATAGATCAAATAATCTATAAATTTATATGAGAAGACGTTATTGAGGGATTTGATCTTCTAATAATTTGGTTCATTAATAAAAATATTAATTACAATATAGAGCCAATTAATTAATCTATTTATTTAATAATATATTAAAGATCAGATATTATAGTTTTAGTCAACTTATTTCTATATATTTCTTGATTTTATCAATATTTCAATCTTCTCTAATCCTGATAAAGTTAAAATCTTTTTATCATCATAATCTTTATTTTCTTTTAATTCATTATTATTTGATAATATCTCGATAGCTTTACCTGTTAACAATTTATTATAAGGCCAATATTTAAATAAAGTTTGATTAAGTTTTAAGTCTCTAACAAAATCATTAAGTATTGCATTATTTTTTGATAATTTTGATTCTATTTCCAATTCTATGTTAATTATATTATTATTATTAGAGGTGTATGAAGTAGTATCAAATACAAACTCGAATTCTGTTTGATTAGAACTTTTGTTAATGGCATTGACAATTTTTCTATGAGTTTGTCTCTTTTGAATTACTTTAAAACCTAAATTTATCAAATTTAATTTTGGATCCATTTGATAATTTTTTAAAGAGGTTTTAAATTTCGGTAAGTTCAGATACGAGTTTATTTTCAAAATAATTTGGTTAAGAGTTTCTATTGAATAGATATTCTCTATCTCTATCCTTTCAGAATAATTTTCAGTAGTATTTTGTAATATTTTTAAAGTAATTTTAGAAACTTGTTTATTAATATTTCTAATACGTAATGCAACTTCATTTTTTTTTAAAATTTCGTCTTTTGTATCAAAGTATGTGTCATGTATTATTTGTTTTCCATTATTTTTAGTTCTATATCCTCTATTTGAAATCAATCCATCTATTACATTAAATATTTGATCATAATTTTTTGAAAGAATTATAAATGCAGTTTCAACTTCTGACAATTATTCATATATATTTCTGTTCAACTATATTTAATTATCCTATGAATATTATTTATTTGAAATATCTATACAAAAAGTTTCACTTTTGTTTTGTTTACTATATATGGAAAAGTCATATACTAAATAAATTTTATTAAATTCTGACATTGATAATAGAAACTTTCTTTGTAATAGGATTAAGTAACAAAATATTTTAAATTTTGTTTGAAAAATAGTTGCTTTAACTTATTGTATCGAAGACATATTAATAATGATTTCAATACATTTTAATTTATTACTACCAAAGTCTGTGAGGTACTATTATGGTTACAGATATTCCTATGTTCATCTCTACATTGACTTTCAGCAGATAACATAAATGTCCCACCTTCTGTTATGTTATTACCTAATAAGGCAAACATTTGATGTAAAATTACCATTTAAATTACTTCTAACTTGATCTTGAAATATTTCATTTCCATTTGGATTTAATAGTTTTAATAAAACCAAAACATCAGAAGTAGGTTTATCATCATATTTTACCTAGCCATTTATAGATATTGTTTCGTTTATATTATATTTTGCATCCTTATCAAGAGATAAAATTGGTTCAGAAGTATGTGTAGCATAAACATTTACTGATAATAATGATAATGATAATAGTATAAAACCTATAGCCAGTGAATTAATGTAGATATTATTCTTTGATA
>DATFBJ010000142.1:0-3158 GCA_035253885.1 Nitrososphaeraceae archaeon | reverse complement strand
TTTAAATTTTATGACTATCATCTTTAAAATTTGTAAGACATTTAAATTTTGATGAAAAAAATAATGATATAATATCTAATATGCCATAACAGTAAATAGCATTTCTATTATATTATCTAAGAGAGTAATACCGATAGTGGTGCAAAAATAAGAGTCTAGGATATGGTAATAAAGTAATATCTAAGATTTACTTTTTAAAATAGATACTAATAAGAGTCTTCATAAAAATTAATATTTTATAGGTTAGTATATATTAAAAATATTAAATTAATCTATCATCTCCAATTGTAGTTGGTAATAATTCTGCCATTTCATTATTTATTTTTAGTAAGTTTAATCCTTTTTCTGTAGTTCTGAATTCGTGAGTATTATTACGATACTCTATGAGGTTATTTTCTATTAAAAAAGAAAGATATTCCTTTAACTGATTGTAACTAAGCATAGCTTTGTACATAATTTTTGTCTTGGTTGCTCCTCCATTAGCGGCATCTAGTATCATTGCTACTATTTCTGTTCTACTTCTATAATTCATATCTAATACTTCTGTAATTTACTTATTTTAGTCTATTATCCAAAGAAAGGATATGAAAAATTATATGATAAAATATTCTGAAAATTATTTGCAAATAAAAAAATAAATAGCCATATCCTTATTGGTAAATCACTTTGTAAACTGTTATTTATTTATATTAATATCTCATAAAAATGATGTAGTATCTTAATTGTCATATATTATCTGCTATTTTTATATTCTACATCCATCTTTTTCTTTTAAAATAAAAAACCATAGTCCCACCAACAGCTGCAATCAATCCTAGAGCATAAAAATATCCAAATTCATAAGTTAATTCAGGCATGAATTCAAAATTCATTCCATATATTCCAGTAATTAATGTCAATGGTAATACAATGGTTGCAATTACTGTCAAAGTTCTAATTGTTTCATTTAAATTAGCACTTAATGAAGAATTATAAGTTTCTCTCAGACTAATTATTCTCTGATGCATATTTTCTACATCATTTCGTAAATAGCGAATCCTATCATTCATTGAATGCATATTTCTTATTGTATCAGGATTTAGATGGATTTTGGATAAGTTATTCGATGATATTGTTGGTAAACCATCTAAACTATTACTAGAGTCAAAGATTTGTTTGTCATTGATACTATTATTTCTATTAACAAAATCTTGGATTGCTCTAGATATCATACCCAATGTAAGTTCTATAAAACTAATTTTTTTTCGAAGTATTAAAATCTGGGATAATTGAGATTTAGTATTTTTATTAGAACGGCTAATATTTTCATCTAAAATATCATCCTCTGTTTGTTCAAGGTCTTTGTTCATATTATCAAGAATTGGATAGTAACTTTGTATCATTTCTTCTATAGCAAGCCTAAAAATTAATTCGCTTTTTTTTAATATGTAGCTTTTATTATTATCAAATCTTTCTTTATTGCCACTGGAAAAAGTAGTTGTAGTAGAAGTAGATAGTCGTGATGATGTTGTTTGTTGTTGTTGCATAATTTTTCTAATATTTTTCTTAATATTTTCTTCTAAATTATTATTATGAAAATTTATTGTTATTATCCATCTCTTTTCAAGATACATATACAAATCATCTTCTATAATCGTCTCTGATGATAATTTTTTATCTTTACTAATCCTTTCTTCTATTGTTTTATCATATGTATTATCTTCTACAATTCCATCTATTACTGCAAAGAGATATCTATCATATTCTTCAATTTTAGAAGGTTGGTTCTGATGCAAAATTGCTTCTACCGTTAGTGGATGAAGTCCAAACATATCTTGCAAGGAAAATATATCTTCAATCTCATTAGCATGAACCCATAAATATTCTTGTGCATTTTTTTTCATTTCTTCTCTTATTTTTAACCCTTCAGAAATGACATTTACTGGCCTTATTGTTCTAGCATTTATAATATAAGAAGAGATAGTCAACTAATAGTCTAATTATTTTATTCAGTATCAATCAAATAAATCAAGCTATTTTCTATTGTAACTGTTCTGAATATGAATAGTGCATATAAAATTACGTTTTTCTAATAGTATTACAAATTGTAAATGAAATGTGGGTGTCAGAAGAATTGGAACATACTTCTAACATCCACACCCTTGAAGCTCAAGTCCAGCTTGAGCAAATAACAATAATAGAAACTAGAATAAAAGATTGTTGATTTATCTATTATTATCAATTCAAGAAATGAACTATAAAAATTAAATATAACTATCAGTTTTATCGGTTATCTATGCAATCAGTTATGGGTAAAAAAAGTTCTATTAAAAGAATTTTAAAATGGGTGTTTGGTGGTTTCAGCATATTCTTTGTTTCGATGTTAGCTATTATGACTGTACATGATATAATAACAGGAGAATCTTCCAATACTGCAGAATATTGTACAAAATATGGATTTCTGGCATCTCCAGATTGTTGGTGAAAGTTAGAATATGTGGATTATACAAAATTAAGTCTCATTTAATTTAAAATTGTCTATTATATTTTCATCATTAGGATGGACGTACCAACTAATGTTTGCCATTGTTCTTTATTTCAAAATTTGCATTTTTAGCTATGTATAACAAATTAAAAATAGTTAAATTAAAACTTAGTTATTTCATAATACTACTAGCTTGTATTTAGATATTATTATTAGAAACTTATTTAATTAGAAATTAAAGTAGATAATAAATATAAAAACTGGATACTTGAGTCAAATAGATAAGTGTGAAGTTTAAACTAATCCGTAACTAAAAAAAAGGAAAAAAGATATATTCATTTGGAACAACTAATTATTCCCTTAGGATTTCCATTTCATTTGTTGTTGTGCTGTTAAAGGTTCTTCAATAATTTCCCTCGGAAAATCTCCACCAAATACTTCTTCAAGACAGTCTAAGATTTCATTAATTTTATCTTCAGATATTCCTATTAGAAATATTTATGATAATATAAATAAAGTGTATTGTTATAGTGTATTGTTATAGTCATTTATTATATATAGATTAATATGAAAAAATTTTTAGTATCTATAAATACGTACTGATAAAGATGCAAAAAAAGAGTCTAATGTTACGTTATAAAGGAAAATATTCAAAAATTTCTTTACAATTATTATATTACTAGCGTGTACTGGA
>DATFBJ010000141.1:0-3147 GCA_035253885.1 Nitrososphaeraceae archaeon | reverse complement strand
ATTATAGTCATTTATTTTATAAAATGAATTTGAAATCATTACTATATCTAAAATAATATCAATAACTATGCAAAAAGAGTCTATAAGATAAAGAAGAAATCTTAAAGAAGGATTTACTTTCTAAAATAGATATTATATAGAGTCAATATAAAAACAGTATTACATGTTTCAGTATATCAAAAATATTAAATTGATTTGTCATTATCGTTTCCAATTGTAGTTTTTTGTAATAATTCTACCATTTCACTATGCATTTTCAGAAAATTTAATCCTTTTTCTGTAGTTCTGAATATTTTAGTTCCATCACAATAATAAGAGCTTATTTTCAATCAAAATAGAGTGATATTCTTTTAACTGATTGTAGCTAAGAAAAGCAGTGTGTAGGATTTTTGTCTTGGTTGCTCCTCCATTAAGCTGCTTCTAGTATATTACTTACCATTTCTGTTCTACCTCTATATTTCATCTTATTCATATTTTTATTTGGATTGTCTGGTCGTTGTTAGCAGCTTTATTATTTACAGATATATCATTGGTAGCGAGTTCTCACATAGGATTAGTAAAAATAGCACTTAATGATGAAGATGAAGTTAGTGAACATGAAGTTAGAGAATATGAAAAACAATGGTTTAATATAGCAAACACTCTTCGAATTCCTTTTATGTAGTAGTTTTTAGTTTGATTGGTGGTTATATTAGGTATATTCTGCTACCAATTTAACTGTCTCTAATGCTCTTTTATAGCAGTAGAACTAATAATTATGTCAGGAATTAACTTTTTATTTTTTAAGAATTCCCCAATTATATGCGCATCATTTTTACCCTGATAAGATAATGGTCGCATATTGTCAGGAAGCATAGGATCATTTAACCTAGACTCAACATGACGAAGAAGCAATAAAGTTTTCATAAAAGCCATTTGTTCTAATTAGGTTAAAAGTATATCTATAATAATTAAACGATTAATTTAAAATGAAATTAATAACAAATAATAAAGAATTTACTTAAAATACTATATTAAAATTATATTCTATTTATAAGGAACATATATTGTTACCTTAAGATTTGTCAATTGAGGTTTAAAATATTATTTTTGTCATAATTTGTTAATATCATTATTCCTTTACTACTTTCTAATAGCAAGATATCTAAAGCTTAGAAAATATTCTATATAGATATTTCAGATTGATTATTTTCCTTATTAAATTCTTCTTTTCATATTTAAAATAAAAAGGTTAAAGATAATAAAAGTAGGAGAATAATCTAGCATATACAATAATCTTCGGAATGTTGGAATCCTTTTTTAATTATTTTATGCTATCGTGTTTATACCGCAGGGTCCCAATCAGGATTATCATCACCATCACTATCAAAATCAGCTTGCTTCAAATTTTCATATTCAGCTTCGTCTTTGCTGGGAACTTCTTCTGGTAAAACTTCTCTTTTAACAGGTCTTTCATCTTCTGGCTTTACTATTGCTTCTTCTGGAATATTAAGATCTTCTGGATTACTCATATTAATTTTTCAACAATATAATTTATAATCATTATGACTAATTCTATTTACAATAGGAGAAAAGATAATGATTTATAATGATATATTGTAATTTCAGTTATTTACTATTTTTACTTTGTTAATTGTTATCACAGTAGCATTTACTACTAAATGCATATCAAAAAAACTTTGACAATGAAATATCACAACAATTAATATATAATTATCGTTATTATAAAATAGCTAAAAAAATATAGATATACTAAAAAACATTAATGACACATTTGTTGCTATGTAAAGGTTAAATGTAATATACATTATCGATAAAAAAGTAATTTTTATAATAAATTTAATTCACTTTAATTGTCTATTTCTATTTAGTTAATTTAATAGTGTAAAATTTAATTTAAAATATTATAAATATCAACATAGTTTACTTATGGTTTTTTATATTATAATAAAATACTTAATATGGATATATTTTTTTAAATTATGTTTAATTTATAACCTATAAAAAACATGATTAATAAATAAAAAATAAAAGGTGAGAGCAAAATAATGAAAAGCTCACTATATATATAGAATTACTAAAATTTTAAAAATATAGTATTTTATATTAAATAACTAAAATATAAAATATAATATTTTCAACGAGGAAATATATTACCAGGAAACATAATTTTTATAGGATGTCTAAATGCAGAATGAACCATTACCATTTCTCCTTTATTCAATCTGACAATATTTGTTTTAGTAGTTTCATCAATTATGGAATAGGGCTCCTTAGATAATTCTGATCTTCCAACTTTAGCCGTAACATGTAATCCTATATTTTCTTGAAATCTCAAATCAGTTTGACTTTTAAATTGTTGAGCAGAGAATAAAACTGTCCCTCGAGATCTTCCTGCTATGACTGTTTTCATAATCTGTTCAGGAATTACCTCCATTCTCTCTCTAAGAGTTTGGGGAATAAATCTATTAATTTCATCTATGAATATCAATATATACTGAGGTTTCTTTTGATTTTCATTTTGAATTTTTTTTGTTTTTCTATTTAATGATTTATTTTCATTATCATCTTCAAAGTCATAATATCTTGCAGAATACATCTCATCAATACTTTTCATTACATCACCTACAATAAATGCTTGTTCTTCTAAAGAAGAGATTTTAGCAATATCTATTACAAAGACTTCGCCAGCTTTAATTTTTTTTATTTCTTTTCCAAGGTAGAAACTAGTAATTTTTTTATCTATAAACATAGGTGATTTTCTAAATCTTTGTAATTGTCCTAAAAATCTAACAAGTGATGATTTATGACTTACTATGAAATCTGGATATCCTATAAATTCACTTAAGTCTGTCCAATTTTGAATTTCCTTCCCAGAACTATCAGTAATTGGCCATGATTCAGAGATATAATCAATTATCGAAGAGAGATTATAACGTTGATCATACGCTTCAGAAAATAATAGATCCAACCGATCGTATATATCTTTTAACTCATAAGAAAATGTTTTATAATTTTTAGGAATATAAAGCGAATTTGGTTTTCCATCCTTGCCTCTTGGAAGAAAATAAGTTACATTTTCAAATGGTTCTATTTTTAAGTCGATTAAATTATAATCTTCCTTGATGTGACTATATATTTTATCTT
>DATFBJ010000140.1:0-2085 GCA_035253885.1 Nitrososphaeraceae archaeon | reverse complement strand
ATGTAATGATATTTTTTAAAATTATATTGATTTACTAAAACAATAAAGCTAATACAATTGATATTATTGTATAAATTGGTTCTTTGGTTTTAATGTCAATTTTAATTCTCCTTCTCGTTTTGCACCAATTGCCAATTTTTATAGATCTTTAGTTTAAATTCTACCACTAAATCTATAATTCAATTGATTCAATTTCATTTGCTAAACTAACTAGCAATATCATGAATGCTTAAGATATATTATTAAAATAATAATATTATATATACAGTGATTGATTGAGAATAATGAGAAAAGGTCAAAAATTAATAAAAACAGTTTTTCATAAATTCTATTCTGGTAGTGGAGAAGATGCATCACAATTCTTTAATCCTTTCAATCTCAAAATAGTTGATGATGAGGTTATAAGGTTAGTAATTGGTCATATTCATGATATGCCAGATGAAGAATTTGATAAAATAACAACAACCTGAAATATTCCTAATAATTTTATTTTATTTTATTTTATATTATATTATATTACTTATATTAGAATTCACAATATTTGAGAATAAAATCAAAAATATAAATAAATAAATAAATAAAAAAAAGAAGGTTTTCAAGCATTACCTACATGTTCTTGATTCATATGCTGATGAAGTTCATGTTCAGAGTCAAATGATTTGTCACACTCTTCACACTTATTGGCTTTAGTGGTTTCTGATGACATTAAAGTAATAATACATATTCATTCATTTATTAATTTCTAATTTTTTCCTATGGATGAAGTACCTTGATAAAGATTAAAGAATGATGAGGTTGTGATTAAACCAAAAGACAAAAAAACATGTATTATAACTGCCAATTATCCAACTTTTATTAAGATTTTGGAGTAAAAAATTTAATCTTAGATTAATGTAATATATTGATGTTTGTGATTTATCTTAGATCTTGTTTATAGTCTGTTTAAACCTTCTTCTGTTATTCTATATAATATAAAGTCTATACCAGCAGGTCTAGGAAATACTTCTATTATTAAACCTTTTAAACGTAATTCCTTCAGAAGCTTATTTACTTCATCATGTGGACGATTAGCTTTTGAAAATATCATATGATCATAGACATCTGTTTCAGTATTGTTTTTAGATAAATCTGCTATAATGTTAAGGAGATTTCTTAATTCTTCTCTGATTGGTTCATTACTCATTTATGAATCCAATACATTTGCATATATTTATTCTTGATGCCGCTGAGAAATCTGAAGGGTTTAAACTGTCATACGATTATTTGAAGATAACACAAAAAATACATTTTTGTTGATTGTTTGATCCGCATATAAGTAGGGGGCTAAAACTCAGCAAAAATTTTTTATTTACAAAATATTGAAGATAAATACCTATTGAGCTAAAATTAGCATGTTTTTCTAGTAAATTAAATAGTTATTTTCAATAATTTTTATAACATGTTAATATTTATATATTTATTTATTTATATCATTATGCTAACATAAATTAGTTACAATTCTTTTTGCAATTTTTTTATCCGTTTAATATAATTGGAATGATTTATGTATCACAATATTCTCAAATCTGCAAATTATTTTTATAATTCTTCTAAAAAAAGCATTTTGTCAACATTCTGTATAATAAATAAGATTTACAAAAAGATGAATCTCCCAATAACCAAAATTTCAACAAAGATATATAACTTATAAATTATCTCAGATGAACCTGATTGAGATGCTTATAAATTTAGAAAGTGTAGTGAAAGACTATCTTATATAATTGCAAATTCTCTAATTAGGTTCAGGATGGAATCTTTCATGAATTGAGAAGAAGAAAAATTATAATGTTACAAATAATTATGAACTAGATGAGATTTAAAATTTTGATAGAACTAGTCAATCTATTTCTTTTTCACAATGTGGACATAGTCTTTTTTGTATATATTTTTTCCAGTAAATTCTGTTAACTTTTCTGAAATCAAGATTAGACATATATCCCAAGAAGTAACTATTGAATTTTGATATAATATACAAGGGTGATCCATTTTATCAATTATTAAAAAAATTTGACTAATAAGTAGTTCATTAATAATTTCTTTTGCATA
>DATFBJ010000139.1:0-2762 GCA_035253885.1 Nitrososphaeraceae archaeon | reverse complement strand
ATTAGTATTAAGCAATTATAGATCAAATTATTTTATCAACATAACTATTATTACTCCAAAAGTTATGATTAAAAATAGTTTCGTCAAATTCATTGCTTTATCTAAAGCATTAGAATAATCTTCAAATTGATTCTTTCCCATGACTTTTAATATTGAATTAATAGTTAATATTTCATATTCAGAGTCTTCTAATTTTTTATCTGCTAATTCTACTAGCTTGCAATAATAATCTGCTATTGCTTCGAATTTAGTTATTTGACCAAAAGGATAATAACCTTCAGATGTTCTAAATCCAGAATTTTCATGAGTATCAGATGAACATAGTTCTAATACTCTTATTCCATTTTGTTCTAATTTATTTATAACGTATTCTCTTAGTCCATTTTTCATATTATTAGAATCTGCCCATCCTATTACATATTGTTGACTATTATTATTATTATTTATCCCAATAAGAATAACAGAAAGCCCACTTTTTCCAATATCTTCTCCAAACTTTATCTTATTTTCGAGCTCATTGGTATTTGATAAGGCAATTTTAAAATTATATTGTGGTGATTCTTTTAAGATCTTTAGACATTCCTTTCCAGCTGCTAATAGATCTTGATTTTTACCTTCATCAATTTTGTTTCCCATGGCATTATGGCTGTCTATAATAAAAATTTTCTTATATCCTTTATTTTTAGAATATATTTTTAATTCCATTCTAATTTTTTCTGGAATATCCTCCATACCATGAGGCGCATAAGAGAGTATTAAAATAGCAGTATTCCCAAAGATTATTCCTGTAGCAGTTGCATTTTTACTTTTTATTTGAATAGGCATTGAACATGTATTTCCAGAATCTGTTATATTATTTGTATCAGATAATGATTTTAGATATTTTCTAACTTCTTCTTTTGAAGGAATGTTTAGTGAATGATCAGATGCACTATGAAATACTATTGCATTTTGAGCAAAATAATTATAGATTTTATAAGGGAGATTGCTTCCACCAATTTCTTTAAAAGGTCCTGGATGAATATTAGGTAAAACCCAGTAAAGGCTTTGGCGTTTGTTATAAAATTTTATAATATCTGTATTAACTGATTCATATTTAGATTTGGATAAAAATATTTTCTCTATATTTTCTACTTTGTTTTCTGTCCATGCAGAAAGGAAAGCCTGTAGAACTTCAAAAGTACTTTGTAAGTTAGGTCTTCCTGCTCTATCTGCAAGTATGACCCATCCTATACCTAGTCCTATTATAATTAAGCCAAAAAAAATTGCTGTAGCATCAGAAAAAATTTCAATAAGTAAAAAAGAAGGAATAGTTAAAAGAAGAAAAATTGTTGGTTGAATTATTGCAGTTATTATTGCTTTAATTAAATTAGCACCAAATACTGAAGTAAATATTCCTATTCTTAATCCGATTGCTAACATCATTCCTTCAAGCAAATTTTCCTGGGGTAGGCTTTCTTTCTGAAAAACAATAAAAGACAGATATCCAAAAATCAGTATAGCCATCCAAAGTAGATTTGAAAAAGCTGAAACATGAAGAATTTTGGATATTTTGTTAACTGGTGTTTTTCTTAGGAAAAAAAGATCTAAAAAATAACTAGCTATTAGGAAAGATATACCTGTTATTAAGAATATAGTTAATTGTATTAAATTCAGTTTTAAATAATAATAATCTGAAAATATTATTGTAATTGAAGAACTAAATATTGATATTATTAAAGAAATTTTATAAGAAGAAAAATTAATTCTAGTTAGAGACCATCTTTGATGAATATTGGAGACATTGTCAGAGCGACCATTTTTCATTTCCTATTAATAGAAAAGCCATACTAAGAACCTGCAACTGGAAATATAACTCGAATTAATATGGAAATTCCTATTAAAGCTCCTGTAACTCCAAGAACAAGTTCTGGTTTTATTTTTATTCCTTTTGTCTCGTCTTCAAAAAATCTTAATAGCCCTGCACTAGATGCTGGTAATGGTGCATTCTTCTTTTTACTACTCAAGTTATAAAAAATAAAACATTATTAAATAAATAGATATCGGTTGTGGAGAAGTCTATTATAATTAAAATATACTATCTTAGTTATAATTACTAGGTAAGGCTTAATAATAAGATAGGAAAATTATAGATAAATATAAGATGGCGGTTATATGTAAAAAATGTGGATTACCTGATGATTTATGTCCTTGTGGCGAACTAGAAAAGGAAGAGACAAGAATAATAATCCGCCTTGAAACACGGAGATTTTCAAAGACTACAACAATGATTGAAGGAATAGATCCTAAAGTAACCAATATGCAAAATATTGTTAAAGAGCTAAAAAGTCAATTTGCCTGTGGCGGAACCGCTAAAGATGGTTTTATTATGTTACAAGGTGATCATCGAGATGATGTTAAGGGTTATTTAGTAAGAAAAGGATTTAATCAGGAAGCAATTGAAGTACAATGATTTTTATATTAAAAATAAACTTCTAAAACAATATCTAATAATATAATAACAATTGTATTTGTAATTTTTAGTACGATAATATTTATATAATAGAAAAAAACATAAATAATACGAATTCAGTTATTAAAAAGTTTTATGGTGAAATGAATGGTTAAAGATATATCATTATTTGGAGATCGTTGTCCAAGATGTGGCAAAGGTCCAATGGTGACTGATAATTCCACAGGTGAAATGTTTTGTGGAAATTGTGGTTTTGTAATCAACGAAAGAATCGAAGAAACAGGTCCAGAATGGAGAGCATTTTCTAAAG
>DATFBJ010000138.1:0-8787 GCA_035253885.1 Nitrososphaeraceae archaeon | reverse complement strand
TGAACCAAAAGGAATTACACCAGACAAAGAAGTCATTACATATTGTAGAATAGGAGAACGTTCGTCACATACATGGTTTGTTTTGAAATATCTTCTTGGATATCCCAACGTAAAAAATTATGATGGGTCATGGACTGAATGGGGAAATATGATCAATAATCCAATTGAAAAATAAATAAAAGTATCTTCAATTATTTTTTTCTTTTTTAACTAAAAAGTGAAATATAGAACCTTCTTTTCTTACTTCTAGTATTGATTGGAAGCGCTCTTTAGCCCATCTTGCCAATTCTAGATCTGCAGTTATGTCATCAGAAGCCAAATATACAATCTCGCCAATGTTAACCTGAGTTAATAGATCATCTAATTTGGCAAGAGTTGCAGCACATTCAGTACCAAGCTCATACATTTCGTAATCTGGATAGGCTTTGAAACAACGGACATGAAATTCATCTATAAGAGTTTTAAATTGTACATGACATTTATCAATTGATTTTAAATAATTGAGGTCTTTTTCTAAATTTGAAGGGACAATTTTTACCAGCCAACCTAAATCATAAGGACTATCATTAACTTGTTTGGGTTTAGAAAGCACTGAAAGATTAATCTCATTTATCTTACCACTAACTGGAGACCGTACTATACCAAAATATTTTAAACTTTCTATAGAACCTAAGCTTTTTCCTTTCTCAATAAAAATATCTTTTTTTTTTAGTTTAATTGTTTTTAATTTGCCTGAAATAGATGAATAAATCGGTGTGATTCCAATCTTTACAGAGTCCGAATTTGAAGTATCAATCCATACAAAGTTATCAGGATCATATAACAAGGTATCAGGAAAATTACAATTATTAATAATCATAAATCTAAAAACATTTTATAACCAATTTTATTCTTTACATTTCTAAATATTTTTTAGTATATTAGACAAAGATATAAAAATTATTTTTGTAATAATCTTTATTTTTTCATACAATCTATTAGTAGCAAAATTCTATTTCTTGTGAAAATATGCCAATTATCCTTAAATTAACAAAGCCCATAATGATAATTAAATTTGTACATAAATGAACCTGATACATTAGATAAAATTAATTCAGATATTAGAAATTGTAAATTATGTTTATTATCAAATACAAAAAAAAATGCTGTGCCAGGTGAAGGAAATTTTCTAAAGAAATTAATGATAATAGGAGAGGCTCCAGGTTATTATGAAGATCAATCAGGAAGACCTTTTATTGGTGCTGCTGGAAAAATATTAAGAAATACGTTAGCAAAAAACAATATAAATATTGAAGATGTATTCATTACTAATATTGTAAAATGTAGACCTCCAAATAATAGACCACCACAAGTTAATGAAAAAAAAACATGTCTACAGTATTTAGATAGACAAATCTTTTTACTAAAACCAAAAATAATATGTTTATTGGGAAATGTGGCAAGTTCCTATATTCTAGGTCTTAAATCTATTACAAATGAAAGAGGAAAAGTTATACACAAAAATGATTTAAATTTTTTTATTACTTATCATCCTGCTGCTACAATTTATAATCAAAATTTGCTAAATACATTTGAATCAGATATAAAGAAACTTGCAGAATATGTATCTTAAAATTTTTAGTTTGAAAAAAAAATTATTGAATCATCAAGAATCAATAGTTTGATCTATTATTTAAAATAATAGCTAATAACAATACCAATTGATGCATCATGATGAATGCCATATAAAAAATTTATATTGTAAATTTGATGGAATGTGTCAACCTGTAAATCCAGGAGGAATAGCATGTTATGGTTTTATTATTCAAAAAAAAAATAATAAGTTTAATAAAATTTATGAAGGAGCAGGTATTGCCTTTGAGCCTTTTTCTAAGGAATCTAGTAATAATGTTGCAGAATATGTAGGCTTAATAAAAGCATTAGAATGGTTATTTAACAACGGATATACCAAATCAACAATACGCATACAAGGAGATTCTCAATTAATTATTAACCAGCTTTGTGGTAAATACAGAGTAAGATCAGAAAAATTAATGCTTTATTATGAAAGAACTAAAACACTTATTAAAAAATTTGAAAATCTTCAAATAGAATGGATAGCAAGAGATAAGAATAAAGAAGCTGATGATTTAGCAAATCAAGCATATATTGATTTTATAGATAAAAATTATGAGCATTTATATAACAAATTAAAACCTCATTTCGCAACAGATCAACAAATTGTTTTATTAAGGCATTTAAAAATTAATCCTTCTAGATACCTAAGTCGAATCGAGGCAAATAGATTCCTTAAGAAATATAATAAAAAAAAATGAACCTTTTTTATTAATTTCATTAATGCAAAGCTTTTATCTAGTTTGTTTATTGTATATTGTGAATGCCAAGAACAAAGAGTTCAGCAAAGTCTTCAGAAAAAGAAACTATTCCACAATGGATAGAAGAAGAGATTAAATCAATACAATTTACAGAAGCTGAAATACTGAACCGAACAGGATATATATTAGAAATTTATAAAGATGATTACAAATTAGACATACAACTATATGAAGCATTACCTGATGGGCGTACTATAGTAGAAGGCATAGATGTTCCATCCTCTCAAGATATATCTAGATTTTTGAAGGGATTTGTTTATGAGTTCAAGATTAAAATGTCTCGGGGAAAACTTAGCCAAAATGCTATAGAATTTCTTAAATCACAATTTATGGTAGATATGGACTCTATTTATCAATTTGAATTAATTGAATTACAATTAATGGATGTTGAATCTGAAGAAAACTTACAAGATTCACTTGATGATACTGACGATTCTTAATTGATATACAATAGTAAATTCTAAAGATCATCGATATTAAACATATGGTTTTTCAACTAACAACAATTATGGGTCAATCTTGTAAATTTTTTTCTGAAGTAAGTTTTTTATCGATAGTAAGTTTCATTAATAGAAGCCACATAATTACAAGAGGAATATGATAAGAAGCAATTCTCCAAGAAATAATTACGTCTAAATGTGAATCTTCCAAGACATCATTTATTGATGGCAAATGATCCAAACCAGAGACATACGCCCACAATCCAAGTTCAGTTAATCCTGATCCACCAACTGTTATTGGTAAACTTCCTAATTCAGTTGAAGCTGCAGTAGCTAAAATAGACTTATATAGATCTAGATCAGATTCTACTAGTCCTCCAAGGACAAAAAAAGATGCACCAAGACATACAAAAGCCAAAAAAGTAATAACTATACCAACAAAGAATATTTTTATTGTTCTTTTAGATTTGAAGTTTTCTCTACTCATAGTGCATAAATCGCTAATTGCAGAATTTGTATAATTAATAATTGCATCTGCACGTTCTTGTGACAGAAATCTTCTTACTAGTTTTGTCATAAACTTAGGAAGTTGAATATTATAATGTGCTGAAAAAATAATAACTATCAGCCAGAATCCAAAAATCAACGAAGAAATAAGGATTATAATTGTACCGATAAGAATGGCGCCATTATAAAGAGCAATTATGCCTGCAAATAATGCAAGAATTGTTCCCACAAAAACATCTGCAATAATTTCCATTGTAGCAATCCAAGCTGCAATCCCAGCGGGAACTTTGTTTTTTGTTAGCCACGCTATTCGAACTATTTCACCTCCAATATAAGATGGTGTAGTATTAGTAACAAATTCACTTCCAATACGCACAGAGATTAATTTAAAAGATGGTGCTATCTTATAGTTTAAAAAATTATCTACAAAATATTTAAATCTGAATGCCTGAAGAAAAACTTTTGTTAGACTAAATATAACAGATATAATAAATGGAACCAATCCAACACTAAATATCTCTGTAATAGATACTGGAGAGAAAATAAATAGAAAAAGAAGAGGTAAAAGGCTTATTAGTATTGCAATTAGTTTCCAATTCAATTTATCTGATTACTAAACTATATAGTTATATAATAATCAATCAATTTTATAGATATAATTGAATCTCATGCAATATAATTATAAATATAAATATCATATATATTATATTTGAAAGACAAAAAATTTAATGAAGGCCATTTATATAACAGGGACAGCAGGTTCAGGAAAATCCATACTTACTGCTAATCTTTTACAATGGTATATTGACCATGATAATTTTCCTATTACTGTTAATTTAGACCCTGCTGTATCAGAATTACCTTATCATCCAGACGTAGACATACGAAATTATATAGACATAAACAATATAATAGAAACATATGGTTTAGGTCCTAATGGTGCAATAATAATGTCACATGATTTAATTGGTACTAAAATTCAAGAGATCCAATTAGAAGTTGATGAATTAAACCCGGATTATATTTTAATTGATACTCCTGGACAAATTGAATTATTTGCTTATAGATCTAGTGGGTACTATTTTATATCTAATTTTCAAGCAGATAATAAAGCTACTATCTTTATAATGGATGGTGTATTAGTTTCTTCACCAATTAATTTTGTTTCTTTATCATTGCTTTCTGCTTCTATAAATTTTAGGTTAAAAACGTCGCAGATTAATGTATTATCAAAAAGGGATTTAATAATAGATAATTTAGAAAATATTTTAGATTGGGCTCGTTCAGATACAGCGCTATTAGAAGCCTTAGATAAAGAAAAGAATCTAGAATTTTCTTTATTAAATAAAGATTTGATAAAAATTATTTCCCAAAATGGATTGAATCAAGAATTAATAGCTGTATCTAATCTGACAATGAATGGTTTAATAGAATTATCTGCTGTTTTATCAAGAATACTTAATCAAGGGGAAGAAATTCAATATTAAATATACAAGAAATGGATTCATGTAAAGCAATTGCTCCATCATCGACAGCTAATTTAGGACCAGGTTTTGACATATTTGGACTTGCTTTGGATCTCTTTTATGATGAAATAAGAATAACCAAGAATAAGAGTCACAATAAAAGGATAACCATCTCCACAATAAAACAAGAAGAGGGAATAAAAATTCCATCAGATAATAAAAGCAATTCTGCTGCATTGGTAGTTCAGAAAATGATGGAAGACTTCAAAATAAATGATAATATCGATATTGAAATAATTAAAGGAGTCCCTCCAGGATATGGTTTAGGAAGTAGTGCAGCATCAAGTGTTGCGACAGCATATGCTTTTAACCAAATATATAATCTAAAAATAGAGTTAAATGACTTGATTAATTATGCCGCTGAAGGAGAAAGGGCTTCAGCAGGAACTAAACATTATGACAATGTTGCTAGTTCTATGTTAGGAGGATTTATAATAGTAAGAATGCTTCCACATCTTGAATTTATCAAATTTGAACCACCTGCAGACCTTTATTTTATAATTGGAATTCCCAATATCATAGTTCCAAAAAAGAAAACTGAAGTTGCAAGAGGTATATTACCTTTAAATGCATCTTTAGAAAATATCATAACAAATATTTCTAATGCAAGTACTATTGTGGCTGGTTTTGCCTATAAAGATGTAGAGATGATAGCAAAGGGAATTGACGATAAAATTGTGGAACCAGCTAGAAAAAAAATGATCCCAGGTTTTGACAAAGTAAAGGAGAAGGCTATTAATGCAGGTGCATTAGCACTCACAATTAGTGGTGCTGGGCCTTCTATTATTTCAATATTGAAAACAGACAATCATTCGAATAATATTATGGAAGCGATTAAAGAAGGATTTGCAGAATCAAAAATTGAAAGTAAGGTTTACCTATGTAAACCTAGTCATGGTGTAAAAAATAAAGATAGAATATCTTTCTCTTAATTTACTTCTTTTTTCCTTTATTAAGGAATGCAGACATCAGATTTTTTCTATCTTCATGAGCAAAACAAAGAGCCCATCCGAAAATTTCCATTCGTAAACCAGAATCAATATCAACATCCATTCCTTTGTTAATCAAGTATTTACTTGTCTTTATTGCATTATAGCTATTCTTGGTAATTTCTTTAGCCATAGAAAGGGATTTTTCTATTAACTTTTTATTTAAAAGTTTTGCTAATTCTTTTTCATGTTCTTTACGTTTTATTTCATCATCACCATTAGAAGAAGCCGCTTCAAGCAATTCTTCTTGTGTTAATTTGATAACGTCGTTAACCAATCCAATGTTATATGCTTCTTCTGCATTTATCATTTTTCCAGTAAAAATCATTTCTTTTGCTTTAGCAGGTCCGATAATACGTAACAATCTTTGTGTTCCTCCCCAACCAGGCGGTATCCCGATTGTGACTTCAGGTTGACCAATTTTTGCATTGCTTGAACATATTCGAATATCACAAACCAGTGCCAATTCACATCCTCCCCCTAACGCAAAACCATTAATTGCTGCTATCACTGGTTTTTCTAATCTTTCAATTTTATTTAATACTGATTGAGCTGCTGATGCATATTTTTCTGCATCGATAGGGGTTATATTAACCATATAAGAAATATCTGCACCTGCACAAAATGATTTTTCGCCAACTCCTGTGATAATAACTGCTTTTATATTATTATCTACTCCAACAATATCTATTGTTTTAGATAACTCCCAAATTACATCTACATTCATTGCATTCAATGCTTCAGGTCTATTGATTTTAATAAGTGCTACATCACCCATTGGTTCCAAGAGAACATATTTTAGTGTAGACATATTCTTATTCCAATAATAAACATCAATTAAACTTTATTAAAAAAATAATATAAATAAGTAATAAAAATAAATAAAATTTATTAAAAATTACATTAAATAAAAATTATAATTTTTAGTAAAATTGGGAATTTAAGCTCCAGCCATACCGTTTCTTAGATCTACTGCTCGATGATCTTCACTTTCAGCAGCTGCTGCTTTATGCATTTCTGACAACGCACAACCCATTTGTGCTTCTGGTTTTCCTCTTCTCATTAAGCCACGGTATAATCCAGCTTCTAATGTTTGTCCATGTGCTTTTTCCCATTCTTCTACAGGAATACTATATTTTTTTTGAATTCTATCACGATACCATTCTGGTATAACATTAAATGCACAAAATGGAATTATTCTAAGGTCAGGTGTTAAATAATGTATATCACACCTTTGTAGTCTTTCCAGATCTTCATTGTACTTGTCCTGAAAATGCATCATGCCTAAGAATAAAGATCTAACATGCCAAGATCCTACTGCATCAAAGTTACGTTTTAGCAGAATGCTAGAGAACATCTTTGCTAGGTTAAGTCCATGAGGCTGCTTAGTTCTATCTACGAATTGATTTAATTTCCTCATTACATCTAACATTGCCCAATATCTATTTGCACCTGAACGTAATTCATCTGCTTTTTCTTCGAAATATTCTAATAATCCTTTAATATCAACAAACGATGTCAATGGGATCAATTTCTTTGTTTGAACATCTTCGAACACATAGGTGCCCGCACCACATGCGAAATGAATTGATAATTCATATTTTGGTTTTTTGCTAAATGCTTCAATAACATCTGTCATTGGCATACAAGATGGAACAGGGAACCAAGAATCGGTAGAAATTTCACCATTAGTTTGTTCTTGAATTCTTTCAATACAATCTGGAATAGTAATTCTATATTTCTCTCTCTCTTTTTTACCCATTCTTCCTGTAAGTGAAACGGGTTGAAAATTAACAGCGTGCACTACATCCATATTTTTTTGAGCAAATCGAATTATACCTCCCAATTCATGATCGTTTATTGATTTAATAACGGTAGGTACAAAAACAACAGTCATGCCACATTTCCTAGCAGATTCTAGAGTATAAGGAACTTCCCAATGATTTTTGGGATTAGTACGTGGAGTAACACCATCAAAAGATAAATAAAGATTACTTACACCAGCGTTTCGTACTTGACGCATTGTTTCAGGAGACATTGCCAGTTTAATACCGTTAGTATTTAATTGAATATGATCTACTCCTTCTTCTTTCATTATTTTAATAACATCAACAATATCATCTCTAAGCATTGGTTCACCACCAGTAATTTGTATAGAATTTCCTGCAATGGGCCTTTCAGCTTTTAAAGTCTTCATCATAGCTCGAATCTGTTCATAATTTGGTTCATAGAGATATGCACCTTCTAGACCTTTTTTCACATAGAAAAAGCAATACCAACATGTTAAATCACATCTATTGGTTACTATCATATTAGAAAGTCCAGAATGAGATAAATGATTTGTGCATAATCCACAATTTGTTGGACATGCACATTTATCTATCATAACATTTGGAGCATGTGCACCCTTTCCATCTTTCCAATACGTACTAAATTTTTTGTACATATCTACAGAGCCAAAATACAACTCTTCACATTCTCCATGTGACGGACATGTTTTAGTCATATAGACCTTGCCTTCTCTTTCAAATACTTCTGCATCGAGAATCATATTACAATCAGGACATATACTTTGGGTGTATCTGATTGTCTTTTTAGTAGTAGATATCTTTTTTGTTATATTTGATATTTGTATTAATTCCATAACGAATCTTACCTTAAACTGCTTACTCTAAATTCTTTTGATATATAAATATAATTATATAAATCCTAAGGTGATTAGGTTAAGTATTCATATTAAAAAAATAAAATTAATGTATGTTTGATGTTTTTATAAAAATTGAAATTTATCCATATTGGTAATGGCTTGCTTTCATTCCAGGTTTCATATCTCGTTGAGTTCTAACTTTTCTTACTGCATCTTCAAAGTGACGCATAGTAACATTAGCTTCCATTGTGTGTTTAGATGCTTCCTCTGGATTTGGATACTTACCAATATACTCATGTAAGA
>DATFBJ010000137.1:0-2038 GCA_035253885.1 Nitrososphaeraceae archaeon | reverse complement strand
TTTATATTTATTATTTTTCAAGTATACTGTCATAAGACTATTAGAGAAAATGAGCTTCATGCTGATTTTGTATAATTTCGATATCTTCAATAATAGCATATTACCGGATTCATATGTGTTTATTTCTAAAAAATCTATAATTTTATAATATCTTAACATTGCCAATTTTTCATATTTTGTTCTAAAGGTAACATAATAAATTATTTGCCAATTATCTTAGTTTCCCTTACCATATGTTATTTTAGTCATATGTTCATTTATATAATTTTTAACTTTAGTTAATTCTTGTTTTATATTTTTTTCATAATTATTTAGTAACTTATTATATTTGTATTTCATTTCATTAAATGATTTAGTCATTCTTTTTATAATGCTGTTAGATAAATTGAAAGTTATATTTACAATCTTGATAGTATTATTTATTTATGTAATTGAGATATTATTCCAATATTTTCCAAGATATTAGATCCTCTATAAACCTTTTTTATATATCTTGATTAACCTACATAACCATTTGTTATGTCTTCTAATGATGCAATTTTTATGCTTTATAATTTAACCTTTATTATTTTATTTTCGAAAGCCAAAGATATATGAAACTTTATCCCTATAGATTTACTTATAGAAATGTTTGGGACCAAAATTTGTGTCAAAATTGTTTCACATCCCACTGGCCCCATTGAACTCTGGGTTCCAATCCTATTTTTAGAAGAATTCATGAAGCAATAATGTTATGAGCTAATAGTTAATCTTTACTTTTTTAAGATTGTTTAACTATCAATTAATTATCTGTATCAAGGATATTCAAATTTGATAATAATTTTTGCAATATTTATAAAATATTGAAAGGAATCTGTGGGATTTGAACCCTTCTATAAAGTGGGACCAGCTATTGTTAAAATTCAATACAGTAATAATAATTCATAATTGGACAAAAGTTTTATAGAAAGTATTTGAAAGTTCATTATTGAAAATTGCTGCTGCGAATTTTTTCTTTTTTTCGTTTATATTATTAGGTCTTACTTTTTTATATTCTACTACTGTATATGGATTTTCTCCACAATTAAAAACTGAGTTCCTAAGTAAGGAAATACAAAATTACATATATTATGGTCCAGATGACGGTTATAATAAAACTCTTGACTATTTACAACAAAGTAGTGATTTAGACAGAGTATATGTTACAAGTAATGGCACTCATCTTGAAATAAAATTTTTATTTAATGATTTTCTAAATAAACTTAAAAATGCAATATTAAATAGTAGTTCTGTCCCAGAGAACCTTTTTATTAATATCTTTGTAGACTCTGATGATGATGAAACAACTGGATTCTTAGGTTATAATTATAGATATTCGTTAACACATAACAATCCAAATTTTTACGATAATAACAACAACAATGTAAATTCTACTACTACTAATACTTCAAACTTTTCGAGTTTTACACAAAATCAGTCAAACCAAAGTGATATTTTAGAAGGTGAGGAACTACAAGAAGTAATAACAAGAACAATAAATTCTAAAGATTTAATTGAAAAACTTGACTGGAGTATTAGAGGATATGAAGTCTTAGACTATGACTTTCAACCGCTATTCTTTTCTTCCAATCTTACCAAACAATATTTATCTATTATCCCAGATGGTTTTAAGCTTACTTTAGACCTTGCCCAAATAGGCCATCCTACAAATTATGCAATATTAGTTGAAGTTGGAAGGAAATCAGAAGACTACAAGTACTCCCATGTATTTGGAAAAATACATGTTCCACGTCCAGATTTAATTTTAGAAGAGAAATCAATAAATATCAACAATGGCAAAAACTTGATTGTTCTAGAATTTAATAATACTGGTTTATACAATTTGGATGTAAAAGCTGAACCAGTAAAAAAAGATCTTTCTAATGATGATGATAGTGATTTATCAATTAATTTTAGTCAAGGAAATCAATTTAATCTATTAAACGGAAAAGGTGTACTTCCTATGGACATTATTGCTAATTCTAATAATAACCAAAAAAATCTTGTTGTTCCCCTTAAC
>DATFBJ010000136.1:0-2515 GCA_035253885.1 Nitrososphaeraceae archaeon | reverse complement strand
TTTAATTATTGAAAAGTTAAATATTATTTTTAACCTAATACAAATATGGTAAATATTCAGTTAAGCATCTCATTATTAATCATATTTTCCTTAATTGTATTTGTACCAAATCTAATTCACAAGTATATAGATATGGCTGCTGGTGAACCTGTAACAATTAAAGGTGAAGAAATTAAAGAACTTCCCAATTCAACAAAATCTTCTTTTCCCATTGATAACAAGAATGTCAATTATTATAATAAAACATCAGCAACAGGCTACTTGGCATATCCAATTATAGAAAATAATAGTAAAAATGTGACGGAAAAAAAATTGCCTGGAATTGTTATGATCCATGAATGGTGGGGGCTTAATGAAAATATTAAGAATATGGCCAACTCTCTAGCAAAAGAAGGATATGTTGTTTTAGCAGTAGATTTGTATAATGGTCAAGTAACAGATTCTGCAGATATTGCCAAGACTTTAGTGAGTAATGTAAGGGACAATCCTTCTGAAGGAATAAGCAATCTTCAAAGTGCGGTAAGATACTTAGCATCTTTAGAACATGTCAATTCTTCTAAAATAGCCTCTCTTGGATGGTGTTTCGGTGGTGGCCAATCTCTGCAACTAGCATTAAATACAGACCCAGAACATCCTTTAGCAGCAACGATAATATATTATGGTAATTTGGTAACCGATCAAGAATCAATTTCAAAGATAAAGTGGCCAGTGTTAGGAATATTCGGAGACCAAGATCAATCTATTTCTGTCAATGATGTAAAATTTTTTGAGAAGATGCTCACTAGTACAGGAATTCCTAATGAGATTTATATCTATGAAGGAGTAGGACATGCATTTGCAAATCCATCAGGTGATAATTATGCTCCGAAGGAGACTGCCGATGCATGGCAAAAAACATTAGATTTCTTAAATAAATATACAAAATAAATTCATCATTTAAGATAAAATCGTATTTACTTTTTTATACCAATTTTAATAGACATATTTACCAGAATGAATATTATAACCTATACATATTTTGTATAATAAAAATGGTGTATACAAATTGAAATTTATTACATAGAGGAGGCAAAAACTAGCTGGTCCACGAGTATAGAGATAGAACATACATTCGAAAGGACATTCTAGTTCTCCTGGCAGAATATAGTGAACTTAATCAAACCAAACTTCTTAGTTATTGTGGACTCAATTTAGCAAAACATAAGAAGATTATTGATGAATTGTCAGAAAAAGGATTAATTGAGAAAAATGAGAGTAAATGGGGAAGTAAAATTGTTGTAAATTATAAAATTACAGAAAAAGGAAGGAAATTTTGTAAAATGGTCCTTGATCCTTATGAAGAAATGTTTCCAAGAAATAAAAAACAAGAAGAAAAAAAAAGGATGGATAACAATGTTAATTAAAGAATTTAAGAGTATTTTGGGGAGTTTATCTATCTATGTCAAATGAGGCTAATGGAAGACAGGGTAGAGGTTCATCTAATAATGATCATGATAGTATTTTTCAAATAATGGATGGAATAATGAGTGAATTAAATAAAACGAGAAAGATTTTTGTATTTATGTTCTTTAGTATGATGATTCTTCCAGTTACTGCTATAATTATTTTTATGTATACCTTTGATGAACCAAGAGTTGATCGTGAAGAACTTCGAGCTAACATACAAGAATTTAATACATTATCTCAAAAATTGAAAAATCAAATGATTACATTAGAAAATTTGCAACCGGATGAAAAAGAAAGAGAATTACAATCATTATTGAATTCTCAAGAGTATAAACAAACAATCAACAGAATTAGTGAATTGTCCCAAAATGAATTAACCTTGATAAGTAATGAACCAAAAACTAATTTGTATAAAAAAGAAATTCGATTAATCACATTCGTTCTTTCAATAATATGGATAATTTTAGGAATACGACAATATATTATTTTATCGTCTTGGGGAAAAAGATACAATAGGTTTAAAAGACAACAGGAAGAAATAGATAAAAAACTTGATTTGGAATAATACTAATAATAATAATTTGATTCTAAAAGTCTAGTTTATTTGAAGCACATCAATTAACATTGTTAAGTGTCAATGTTTAGCCAACCTTAAAATATATTAATATCATTTATGCCTATGTCAAAACATGACATTAATAACCAAATTGGAATTAAATATAAGACTTCTAGAAATATTATAGCAGGAATATTTGTTGGAATAATTGCAGCAATTGGAATTATAGGAATGTCTAATATATCTGCACAAGAAATGGGTAATGCTATTGCTACTACTAATGCTACATCACAAATGGGTGAAAAAGGAAATTTGACCGGATCAATAGATGTAGAAAAAACTATTGCAGAGGCATTTAAATCTAAAGTTACTGTCAATATAATTGATGCAATAACAGCGGCACAAAATAGTGTAGGACCAAACGCTTTTGTCAAGGAAGCAGAATTGACTCATGTATATGGATATTTGGTATATAAAATTAAAGTTGTGGATGAGAATATGAAAAAATATAAA
>DATFBJ010000135.1:0-4153 GCA_035253885.1 Nitrososphaeraceae archaeon | reverse complement strand
CAAAAAGAAGTGGATAAACTTGCACTTGCCGATCCAAGTGAACTAAGAGAATTGATCAAGAGCTTATTCGGATTAAATGATTTTGACGATCAGATAAAGAAAAATTTAAGAAATCAAATTAATAGTGTTAATGAAGATATTAAGGATTTAAAAATACAAATTGGGAGTCTTTTAACAGAAGAGAATGAAGTAGAAAAACAAAAACAAATTTTAAAGGAAAAAGAAAAAAAGCTAGAATTAAAATTGGAAGAAATAAAAAAAGATAAAGATATTTTAATTAAATTTCCTCTTAAAGAACAGTTAGATGAAATCAAAAAATATATTGAAAATATAGAGAAATACAAAAGGGATTTAGAATATCTTGAAAAAATATATAATTATAAAAAAGAAAATTTATTAGTACAAAAAAATAGAATTAAAGATTTTCAAGATAAAATAATTACATTAAATTCTAAAATTACAGAACTTTTTAAAGAGCTACAAGAATATCCACCAAAAGATAGTATAATAAAAGCTGGTGATATATTAAAAGAAATAGATAATGATGAAAAACAAATAAAAAATTTAATATTAAAATCACATGAAAAGTTAAATATAGATATTCACAAGATATCAATAAATAATGTAGAAGAACTTACAAAAGTTAAAGAAAAAAAACAAATTGAATTAGAAAATGCTAATAAAGAAAGAATATCAATACTAACCATATTAGAAGAACATAAAAAACTTCTTACCTCTAATGAGCTATTATATGAAATTCAGACTAATAGCATTGAGTATATACAAAATAGTGATACATGCCCAATATGCAGTAGTTCTATCAATGATAAAGATGCATTGATAGCTGATTTAAAGCTAGAAAGAGAAAATATATCTAATAAAGAAAATTCAGTAAAAAAAGAGATAAACCTATTGGAAAAAAAATTAAAGAAAACTGAAAGAGAACTTGAAGAAAAAAAAGAAGCAAGACAATTAATAGAAGTTATAAATACCATCGTAAATGGAATAATAGAAAAACAATTCAATTTTTATGATGAGTTAAATTCTATTTCAGAAATTTATAAGAAATACGATGAACTAACTCATTTAAATTCAACGATAGTAGATGATCTTATATCTACAATAACAAAGATAGAAAATAATATTTTTTCATCTAAAGAATTAGTAAAAAATTTTAAAGATAGAATAGAATCTGAAAAAATTAAATTTAATCAAATGGAGAAAGAAATAAATAGATTCTATAAAGATAAAACTGATATTTTTTGTAAACTTCAATCAAACAAGTCAAGTCTACAAAAATGTTGTAACAATTTAAAAATATTAAATATTAATAATTTATTAGAAAATTTTTATTGTAATAGTATTGACGAATTAATTTCAAAAAGAATTAATATTTCAGTAAGAATTGAGGAAAAAACAAAAACCATTGAAAATATTCAAGCAGATATTTCTTTTCTAATTGAAGATATTGAAGAAAGAAGAAAGAAAATAATTAATTTAAGGACTGCAGAAGAGAAACTTAAAGAAAATGAATATTTATTGAAACATCTTCTATTTCTATTAGGAGAAATAGATGGATTTATTTCTACAGATATTGTTGAAGGAAGATTATCTGATATTTTAATGAAAAGTACTAATTTTTATTTAATACCTTTTACAGAAGGTAGATATGAAATTACTAATATATCTTCTACAATGAGAAAAATAAAAGATAGAATATCTCATGGCTTAACATTGAATTTGGTGGATAATAAAGATAACATAATAAAAAATAAAGAACAATTAAGTGGTGGAGATGAATCAGCTCTTGGTCTTGCATTGAGGATTTCTATATCAAAACTTATGTCAACAATTAGACCCTTCAAACATATTGAAAAAAAAGTTCCTATGATAAATTTTATTATAATGGATGAACCTATGACCAGTCTTGATGAATTCCGCAGAAATGTGATAATGAATATTTTGATGAAAGATCAAAGCTTTAAACAGATCTTTCTTATCTCTCATACAGAGATAAATGAAGAAGAGAATAATTATCATTCTATAGTAATTAATGATAATGAAAATTCTAAAAGAATTGTAGAATATTTTCATTAAAATAAATATAACTTTTTTAATAATATCTTCAGAGATTTGTTATTGTAAACATTTTTTAATTTATTTTAAATAACCATTTATAGAAAAGGTTTTACCATCAAATGAATTTAGATGATGCAATAAAATATCTCAAAGCAACAGACCCTATAATGAACAAGATTATTAACTCTGTTGGGGAATATTCTATCAAAGTAAGATATAATCCCTTTCTAGCATTAGTTGAGGCAATAATCTATCAACAATTAACAGGAAAAGCAGCACAATCAATTTATCAAAAATTTATTTCTTACTACAATAACAATGAATACGATCTTCAACCTCAATATATTATTCTGACTGCTGATAATATAATGAGGTCATTTGGTTTATCGAATAAAAAAATAGAGTATATAAAACTTTTATCAACTAATATAATTAAAGGAAATATAAATTTAAAATCATTTGAAGAAAAAGAGGATGAAGAAATTATCAATGAATTGACAAAATTGAAAGGAATAGGTAGATGGACTGCAGAAATGTTTTTGATATTTTGCCTTCAAAGAAAAGATGTATTTCCTTTAAAAGATCTTGGAATAAAAAAAGCTATACAAAGATGGTATCCTAATTCTGAATATCCTGATGAACAGTATATTATAGAGCTTTCTAATATTTGGAAACCATATAGAAGTATAGCTAGTTGGTATTTGTGGAAGTCATTATCAAATTTTGATACGATATAATAACATATGCAATTTTAATAATTTATTCATATATACAATAATTGAAAGAATAATATGATAATATAATGTCATAGTAACGGCTGTTGTAAATAGCTCTTCTAATAAGTACTTTTATTTTATCTGAAATAGAATATCAACTTTTTAGGTCGAGATCAAAAAAGAAGTATAGGTCCATTAAATTGAAATAGAAAAATTTTTACTTCTTTATCCTAATAAATATAGAGGAATTTTTGCATTCATAATTGATAAAACACCTATGAAGATAATAATTTATTAATGGTTAATATACTATTGTAGAATAAAAATAAAGTGAAATTATACAAAAAATTAACAATAGTTAATACTATTTTAGGGATAATAGCATCTATCATAATTTTATTTATATATTTTTTTATCAATTCGTTAATTGGGATCCCCCTTTTAGGACTTTTTTTTGGAGGTATTATTTTAAATGTTTTCATTTTACTTATTATTAGTTTAGCAGGAATAATTTCTATATTTTACATAAAAAATACAAGAATCTTGGGAATAGCTTTAATTATTTATGGAATATTAGTATTATCTACTACTGTTACGAATCCAATATTCATCATTTTTGGAATACCTGGATTTATTTTATTTGTTATTTCTGGTATTCTAGCACTAAAAGAAAAACAAGTAATAATAAAATGAGATCCAAAATGAAAAAGGATAAAATTGAAATATAATAAGAAAAATAAAATCCATAACTGTGGTATTGCCTATTGCTATAGAGATCGATACCTATTCAATTAACTAAAAAGTACAATATTATGGCAAGGTTATAAGTCATATATTTATTAAATGGTATAATTTATGAAAGCACTTCAATTAGAAAATTGAGAATTGCGTTAATTTTTCTCAACTTAATTTTATAGAATTCTTTAATTAATAGTATTATCATCATTAATAAACATTGAAATAACAGTCATTATTAATTATCAAAAATACTTTGAAATTTACCAAATCTTCTATTATTTATTTTCTCCTTGTCTTTGTACCTATTTCAGTTATTTTAGATTTAGTTCATGCTGATCATATTATTTTATTTATTATTTCAGTAATAGCATTAATACCACTTGCAAAACTCATAGGTGATTCAACAGAACACCTTGCTACACACTATGGTTCTACTTTAGGATCTCTTTTAAATGTGACCTTTGGCAATGCAGCAGAAATAATAATTGCAGTAGTAGCTATTAATGCTGGTCTAATAGACCTTGTAAAAGCATCAATTACTGGTGCAATTCTTGGAAATATTATGCTTATTTTTGGTTTGAGTATGATTGCTGGAGGAATTAGTCAAAAAGAACAATTAT
>DATFBJ010000134.1:0-8370 GCA_035253885.1 Nitrososphaeraceae archaeon | reverse complement strand
TTATATAAATTGAAATATTGATATTATATATATATTCTAAGAATATGAAGATCCTGTGCTAATTATTGTAAAATATATTTCAATTAGTATCTTACTTCAAATGCATTCAGAAGAGATAAAGTTCACTTTTATCTATCTACCTTTCTAATTGTCTTTATTAACAAAAATAAAATATTACACTACATTTCTGCTTCTTATATAGGAATTTGGTTTGATTCATGAAACTTGCCATTATTTTCTCCAAAGTAGTCTTTACACTATTATTGGCTAGAATTCAATATACTATCAATTGGTTCAATATTTCTTCCATTTTTTACTTTATTGCATTAGACTTTAATTTAGATATAAATTCACTTGGCTTAATTACTACAAGTTTTCTCATTGGCGTAGGGTTATTTCAAGTTCCTGCAGGAATATTTGTTGCAAAATATGGTCCAAAACGACTTAGCATGATTGGAATATTATTATCTTCTATTATAGCAATAATTTCAGGATTCTCTCAAAATGAAATACAAATCACTATTTTCAGATTTTTAATAGGCATTGGAATGGCATTCTTTTTTGGCGCAAGTGTTACTCTTATCTCAAATTACTTGGGTAAGGAAAATGAGGGTTTAGGTGTAGGATTACTAAATTCGGGACACGCAATTGGAGCACTTATGGGTATTTTTGGTTGGGTTGCACTAACAGAAATTATAGGTTGGAGACTCTCAATTATTATAGGTGGAATAATTGGAGTATCAATTGTTTTAATAATGAAAATAGGATTATTAAAAGAAGAGAATAAAAAAAGTTTTAAAATTAGATTGAAGGAGGTAAATGATGTATTATTTAACAAATCATTAATAATACTTGGAATTACGCTATTAGGTTATCAAACTGGAGCTAGTCTTACATTAACTTTTATCGTTTTATATCTAATTGAAGAGTTACATATAGATCCAATTTATGCTGGTTTGTTGGGAAGTTTAAGTCTAATTATAGGAGTAATTATATCACCATTATCAGGTAAATTATATGACAAATTTAAAAATGCAAAGAAACTTTTGTTTATCTCTGCAATGATATCTGCTTTAAGTATTATGTCAATTTCAATTAACTTAATCTATATAATAATAATAGCATTAATTACCTCTGGAATATTTTTATCAATAGGATTTGTTGTAGTATATGCGAGAGCAAGACAATCTAAAAAAATTATTCGAGAATATCAGACTCTTTCCGTTGGTTATGTTAATGGTATATCATTATTTGGTTCCTTTTGGATTCCAATTATATTTTCATTTACTGTGAGTCAATTTAGTTACAATATAGCATGGTTATGTGCTGGAATTATTATAATAATACTATCCATTCCTATTTTAAGATTAGATTCTGAATAATAATAATAAGATTTTATAGGTTTTATTAGTTAATCTTCTTGTTTTATGTTTTTAAATTTATATTTCCATGACCAATAGATTATTTTGTTTCAAATGTTCAACTATTTTTTTATAGCCATGTCTATACAACTCTCTCTTGTTTAATAGCTTAAAACTTTTCATTTATAGATTTGTTAGAGCTTTTTTTATTATTATCGGCAACTACATAAATAAAATTAAGAAATAAGTATTCTTTTTTACCGCCGTCTGCTTTTCTAATAAAATTGCTAGCTAATTATTATGGAAATACGCTTTCATAATGGTATTTTAATAAATTACAATTTTGAATGTTATGAATTCTTAATCTCCATTTGCTTCTATTATTTGTCCCCTAAGCTCACCCTTTGGATGCTCTTCAGTAAGAACATTCACATATGTGTTACCACTTTGCATTATCGACACTAGATCATTAATTGTTTTACCAGCCAATGGACCAGTTAAATCTGAAGCCTGAACATTACCATTAGCAGAGAAAGAGCTAGATCTTTGTGTGGTTGAAGAAATATCAGAAAATTTTGGAGAAAGATCACCAAGTTTTGGAAAATCATCAAATAACTTTCCATCATTGCCTTTTGATTTAAACAATGTAACCAAAACATCACCATTTGTTCCAACTGCACCACTATGAATTTGAACCGTTGTAACTGTACCGGCATTTAATACACTAATTTGGTAATTTAGAGAACTTTGTGATACTTCAAAATTTGCTACTCCTGTTCCATCAGTTTTAACTGGCGGTACTACTTCTTTTCCAGAAAGTGTAGCTGTAAAATCTGTAGTTCCTTGAGCATATGCTAAACTATAATTATCGATCACTGAAGTCACAAGAACTGCTGAAGCAATAATGAAAATGCTTCCAATAAATATTTTTTTCTTCATATTATGGTAATATATCATATTCTTTAATTATATTTCATAAGTATTATAAAAAATTTTAGAGTTATTATATTATATATTATTATTCATATATATTTATTTATCAAGAGTTCAATAAGAATTGCAATTTTTTTGATAGAAAATAAAAATAAAATAATAATACAATTAATTATAAATAATTATAAAGGATTAAACAATCTCTTGAGATGAATTAATTAAAGTTTTCCTGCTTCTCTTAGTCGGATTGTCATTCTAGCTTCACCTTCTTTAAATCTAAGATGATCTTCTTCTGTTTCTAATAAAAGTTGAGGAACCGCCATAGATTTTCCATATTTATCTAGGGAAACCATGGTAACATATGCTCTTCCTGCATGAACTCTTATATTATAGTCAAGGTCCTCTGCAAAGATATTGACCTCAATTTCCATAGAAGAACGTTTGACATAATTTATCATTGCTTCAAGAATCAACGAATTGCCAATAAAAATTGGCTTAATAAAAGTCATTCTATCGATACTTGCAGTAACAATATTTGATTGATTAGCATGTCTTTTAGCAACTATACCAGCTATAAGATCCACATGTTTCAAGATAACACCTCCAAAAACATATCCTTTTGGATTGGCATCGGATGGTAACATCATAAGAGTTGTCTCCGCTTTTGATTCCCTTGGTGTTTTTTTTAGATGTTTAAATGGGTTTTCCATTTATAATTACCTCTCTCCAACCATATACATTATTATATATATTGAAATAATTTGCTATTAACGATTTAAAGATATAGAACAATATTATACATCAAAATTAATGAAAATGTCTAAATTTATAAATCCTGTTATAAAATTTTAATATTAAAATCTTAATCTTTTTGAAATATAGATCATTTATTTAATATTAATACTCTATTATATTAATTTGAATGCATTAGATAAAAGTAGACGAAAACAAGCTTCATGGTGCCAGGAGTGTGATAAAGTTTTTGATAATAGATTTGATGCTGAAATTCATAGAGAAAATATTAATCACAAAGTTAAAATTATAGAATTCTGGACAATATCACGATAATTACAAGATCAAACAAATATTTTTAGTACATAAATTTTTTTGAATTCAGTATATAATCTAAAAATTTAAAAACAAGAAAAGAAAAATTTAGTTTTTAATTTTTTCTAATACCGCTAAATTCAGCTCCTATAATTTCGTGTCGGCAGATTTTAAGTATATTGTGAATTACTTCCTTTATATTATCAATTGTATTACCTAGTATTCGTAATGCTATTCCAGAATCATTTGGTAATATTGAAGATCCTCCCACAACCTTCTTATGATGTATTAAATCTTCACTAATTCTTTCTGAGAGAATACCAATATATTTAGATGGAGTTAATATATACATATTTGATAACATATCAAATTCCTCAAGAATCCCAAATCTTTTTAGTTTATTTCTTTTGGGTTCCAACAATGCAGTATCAACAAATTTTAATGTTCCAATATGATTTTTGGCTATAGTCTTTAGATAGCATACATCATAATCAAAATACTCTCCCATAGCCATCCGACCAGGAACAATAGTTTCAGAATATATCATAGTTGCAGTATCATGTAAATTAATATTTACAGATTGATAGAATCTCGAATCTCTATAAGGTATAATTTGATCTGGAATATATTCAAAATAGCAATTACTGTCTAATATAATATTTAAAATTTGAGTTGCAAAATTTTTATTCATTCTATAAAGCCTTGTAGCTCCTTGAGTAGTTATATGAGCCACTGCATTTTTTCTAAGATTTATATCAATTCTATATCTATCTCCTTGAAGCACTCCTCCAGATGGAGAAATTATATAAAGATAGGCCATAGAAGGTAGACTTTCTTCAAGATATAGAGCTCGTTGAGTAAATAAAGGAACCTTTGAAAATTGTTCCTTTATAACAGTTTTATTTATTCGCTCATTTTTTTCTAATAATAAAAATAGAGCTCCTAATTTTCCTGCTTTTCCAACTCCTAGTTGAGTGAGATCTTCTTCATAAGATAGAACTTCTTGTGGAATATCATCTGGAATAAAATATTGTAAGTCTTTCAAGTTAGTTGTTTAATTGAAGTTTTTGGTGGTAAATCAAATAAAACATCTTTTATTATATGTCCTGCTACTTCCTTAATTCCTTCGCCAGTTTTACAGTTTACAAATACAAAAGGTTTACCTTTTCTTATTAATTTAGCATCTCTTTCCATTATCTTGAGATCAGCTCCAACATGAGGTGCAAGATCAATTTTATTAATGACCAAAAGTTCACAATTTTCTATTCCAAGACCACGTTTCCTTGGGTATTTATCTCCACCAGCAACATCAATAATATATATAAAATAATCAGCAAGTGCCGGACTAAATGTAGTAGTTATATTATCTCCACCACTTTCAATAATTATAAGATCCAATTCTTGATTATGAGTTGATTCTATTTCTTCAACGACAGATAAGTTCATTGATGGATCTTCTCTAACTGCAGTATGCGGGCATCCACCAGTAGCCAACCCAATTACTAGGCTTTCAGGCATAAGTCCTCTTTCTGATGCCAAATTTCTTCGCATTCTATCAGCATCTTCTTTTGATACTACATCATTGGAAACAATTGCTGTCTTATAACCTTTTTGACTTAACAAAGGAACAAATTGTTCTATTAACATTGTCTTACCAGAACCTACTGGTCCACCAATACCTATTCTTGGAATTCTTTTAAATGTCATATGAAGATATAATGGTATTTTATGTAATAAACATTTTTGAATCCATTTTTTCATGTTTCATTTGTACAAGATCTATTCCTGGACTAAATTGCCATAAATGAGAGTAATTTCTATTCATATTGTCATTTATAACTACTGTTATAATTGGTTTTAGTTCGTGAATAATTTGTTGTGCTTCCAAATGCTGTAGAATTCCAAGTCTTAATCCAGCACCTACGATACTAACTATAAATCCATATAGCAAAATAAGGCATGCTCGCTCCTTTTTTATTCCTAAACTATTTGATGCTACAGCTAGGGCAACAGGATAAACACCATTAGCCGCCTTGTTCTTTATTGAACTATAATATGAAGAAATTAAATTGTTATCTTTGACAAAACTCAATAAACAACTCAAAAGTTGGGTTCCAGATCTTATAGAAGCATTACGAATATCTTTTATCAATTTCATTGAAAATAGAATTTGATCTACTTCTATTATTTTACTTAAATTTCCTTCTTTAGCAAATTCATAGGCATTTGAGAGTGCTGCACAATCGGCAGGTCCTATTTGATATTTTAAGCAGACGGTTATAAATTCAAGAATTTCTTCTTTGGTTCTAATTTTTTTATCGTAGAATAATGTTTCTAGTCCACTTGATGTAGTATACATACCAGTAGGAAAGAATGAATCACCAAGCTGAAGCATGCTGATTTCTTCTATAAGGAAAGAAGATCCTTCTGTCCCAAACGTAGAAGCAGTAGGAACATCTTTGTAAATTTTCTTATTATTATCAGTATTATCCATTTTTTTACTAATTCTAGTGCTCATGGATATTGGATTCTTCATCTGGTTCAAAAATCATTGTATCTGTTTTAATGTCAATGAATTTATTAAATGATGAAAACATTTTCTTTATCATCTCCAGTTCAGTTTCAGCTTGTAATGGAAAAATTACCTGGCTTTTAGTTACCTTTATAGGTCTATGTAAATTTCCAAGGTTATGTCCAATCTTAATAGAGAGAGGAAAAAAATCATCTTCATCTACCAAACTTGTGAAAGTGATTTTTGCAACAAGTTCAGGTTCAAGAGTCAGCAATATCATTTTTTTTTCATCAAGAAAAACTACATCACCATGTCTTAAATGAGGAGTATGTTCAAACAGAAAGATAACATCAGTTTTCTTATCTGTATTTTTTCGCATTCTTAATTTTTGTGATTCTAATCTATTTATAACAATCTTTTCACAATTATTATTTTTTATCATGTCTTCATATTTTTTCTTTAGCTCTGAATTTATATTGATATTACCCAAAATGTGATTAACAGTTAGCATATTATTTTACTCCTTTTTATTCTACATCACATTTTTTCATTTACTACTATAAATGGATTTAGAGTTTCTTAATTCATTCACCTTGTCTATCATGTTTATAAGATTTTTTGTATAATCTACATATCCATAATGTTTAAAATGAGATTTGGTTACCATTGCAAAGACAAATCCTGAATTAGTAAAAAGTAATTCAGATCCTATCTCAAATTTTTTGGCTATAATGCACTTGGTTATACGATGTAAAGAATAGTCAAGATTAAGATGAGAAGTAGGATCAATAAATCCTGACATTTCTTTTATCTTACCTCCTTGTACTATTACATGTCTAATTTCTTTAGGATTTTTAATGATCAAGTTGTCATCTACATTATTTTCTTCTACACAATGACGAATTTGCATATTACTTCACCTATCTCATCTCTTTATTTCCGATACACTTTGTTGACTTAAATCTTCTGCAGCAAGATTCCTATCTATCCTTAGGACTGATTTTGAAATTTCCCCAGCTGCTTCCAGAGCCATTAATTTTACCAATAGAGGATCAAGAATTCCTTTTTCATACATATCTACCAATTCACCTGTATCAATATCTATTCCAATGTTTGGTTTTGACGCCTTGGCAGCCATTACTTTTTCTAACCCATTAAATCCTGCATTAGTAAGGATTTGTCGCATTATACTTTCTAATGCTGATGCTACTACGTCAAGGCCTACCTGTTCTAATCCTTTTAATCTTAAACTCTTTAACTTCTCAATTACATGTATCTCTGCTGCGCCTCCTCCAGCAACTATTCCTCTATTCAAGGCAGCTTCAGCAGCATTCACACCATCTATAACAGATCTCCATCTTTCAAGAGAAGTTTCTCTAGTTGTTCCAGAAACTATAATTGTAACTATATTTTTGCCAGAGCCATTTTCAATATATATCAAGCCCGTACCTTCATCTTCATATATAGAATCAGCAATTCCAATAATCCCATCATTTTTGAGATCTTCTACCATTCTTACAGGTTTTGCACTGATATATCGAGATAAAAATTCTATTTCTTCTGTAGATATTCTTGTTGCAAATATATTTTTTGCAACAAGGAGATTCTCTATAACTTCATCTATCTCAGGAGAAGATATTAAAAGAGTATTAGCACCAGTAGCTATAATTTCATCTACAATTCTTTTAGATTTTAATAAGCGATCATTTTCCATATTCAAAATTTCCTCATAACGATTATTTTCTTTCAACCATGATTCCTTTACTGGTTTTAAATCAAGTTTTACTATCATAATTTTAGGTTTTAGTATTCGCATAGGCATTTCAGGATCCATACGTTTTCTTTCCAAAACAATACCGTTAAAAACGGTATCCGAAACATTGGTTTTTCTAATTACTTTAATAGACTTCTCAAAATCAAAGGAATTATTATATATAGAATTTTTTCCAACTGTTCTAATTGATTTTATGACAAGACTTGCTAAATTAATGCCATCCAATTTTGAAGAGAGGGATGTATGTATAATTTGTTCCAATTCTTTATCTTCAAGAGTTATTTTTTTGGCATCTTTTTCTAAGATTTTACATGCATGTTTTACACCATTTTCTATTCCTTCAACTACCTTAGTAGGATGAACTCCCAGTTCTTTGATCAATCTTTTGCCTTCCTTTATCATTTCCGATGCCATTACTACGGCAGTTGTAGTCCCATCACCTACTAATTGTTCTTGTCTTTCTGCAATTTCAACAATCATCCTTGCAACAGGATGAATCGCCTTCAAAGAAAGAAGAATAGTTACACCATCATTGGAAACATGCCTATTCATCGCTTGATCTATTAAGAGTTTATCTAAACCTTTTGGACCTAGAGTAGTTCTTACTGTATCTGCAACAGCCATTACTGCCTGAGAATTAGATTCCAAAGCATTAAATTCTACATTTTCAGCTATAGGTCTCCAAACTCCTTGATTATGACTAGACATAAGATATAATCTTTAGAAGGAGTATATATCTAAAT
>DATFBJ010000133.1:0-5531 GCA_035253885.1 Nitrososphaeraceae archaeon | reverse complement strand
AACAAAAAATCAAGTACCCGAAGCTGCAAAGGGTCCTGCTATTCCTTCAAAAGGATACCTAGTTGAAGAAATCCGAGATGGTCTATTTTGGGTAACAGATGGTATTTTTGATACAATATTTCTAGTCACAGATGAAGGTGTTGTAGCAGTTGATGCTCCTCCTACCATTGGTACAAATTATCTTAAAGCTATATCAGAGGTGACTGACAAACCTATTACCCATGCAATTTACAGCCATGCCCATATAGATCATATTGGTGCTGCAGGAATGTTTCCAAAAAATGCTGTTATTATAGCTCAGGAGGAAACTGCTGCTGAATTCCAAAGAGCTGAAACATTGGCCACAAATGCTTCTATGGTTCCGCCAATACCTACTGAAACCTTCTCAAATAATACTACTTTGCAGATTGGAAACCAAACCCTTCAATTAGATTATTATGGTGATAATCATGATCCGGGTAACATATTCATTTATGCTCCAAAGCAGAAAGTGCTTATGCTAGTTGATGTAATATTTCCAGGCTGGGTACCATTTCCATATCTTGCAGTATCTAAAGATATAGCTGGTTATATCAAAGCACATGATATAGTCCTTAAAAATTATGACTTTGATACATTTGTTGGGGGGCATCTAACTAGACTTGGAACTATGAATGATGTAATATTACAAAAAGAATTTATCTCTGACTTGGAAAAGGCAGCTGGAAAAGCTAACAATGAAATCCTTTTTAGTGAAACTGCAAAAGAGGTAGGAAGTTTTGATAATCCTTGGTTGATTTTTTCCAAGTATATTGATGCTGTTGATGAAAAATGTGTACTAGATATGCTACCAAAATGGGAAAATAAACTTGGTGGGGCACGAGAAGTAATGTCGACTCATTGCTATGCTATGTCTCAGGCTGGAAGGATAGATCCTACTGTACAGGCATTGTTGCAAAACAGTACATTTGTGTACAAATAATATGGTACTTATTTCTTTATTTTGTTCCATAATCTCAGATAATATTATAAAATAGATGAATTTTCTGACTATATGAAAAATAATCATCTTGAGAATATCACCAGAATAACAATTTGAATAATACTATTTAAACAAATGGATAATAATCAAGATAAAAAAATGATGTTTCAAAAATCTGCACTAAATCTAAATATTTCGACATTCAGCTAACTTTACTCCTCCTACACTTGATTCAACAATATTTTTGATACCATTTTGCATAAACTCTTTGGATTTAGTTGAAATTGTCTTTCTTTCTTCACTACTGATATATTGATTTGGTCCTAGTCCTACACTTCCTTTTACAGATAATGTTGGATAAAAGTCACTGAGTGTGAGATCATTTACTATTTTTTGAAGTTCATTCTTTGATACTGTTGCTTTTATTATGAATTTATCAAATGTTGGATTATCTGAAACTTTTTGTGTTGATATTATGTTTCTAATGTTGTATTGTTTTATAAAGGCATCTACATTTTCTTTAAATCCACTAAAGGTAACGGGTAAACTGGCATCACCATATTCAATCATATTTAATTGCATTTGTCTAACATTGATTTCATTTTCTGCTCTAAGAATTTTATGTTTCTCATTTGAAGAATCTAATAATTCATAACATGTTCCATTAATATCTACATTTACATGTTTTTCTGGATAATAAGTAAATGCAAGTAGAAAGCCTACTGTTCCAACTGCTAATAATACTAATATCCCAGGAAATGCTAATTTATCAAAAGTTAAAGCCATTTATTTTGTGTAGTCCTCCTCCCCTTATTCTGTTAATTAATTGTAATCGACATAATATCTATATCTTCTTTCTACTTCTTTGTTATTTCCTGAATTAACTGAAGAGATTCCGTACCTTATATTTTTTGTAATATACTCTTTCAAGTAATCTGAATATTCATTATCTGGAAAACAGGATATCAGCAAATTTTCAAATTTCTTTATAAATTCAACAACCTTTTCATGATATTCTTCTTTTGTAGGTTTTCTGTTATTGATTACTTTAAACCATACTGTAGCAGCTGGTGCCGCATATGTTTTTGCAATATCTTCCAATACTCTATCTAGTTCAAAGAAATCTGTATTTTTTAATTGATTCATACCTATATTACGTCATTTATAATAATATTTCCTACGGAAATGATTTTTGTCCTTATTTTCCGTTTCGGAAATTTATGATTATAAAATAACTTGTGATCTAGTTTGTTATTGTATTAATATTTATTATTATTTTCGGAAATGGAAATAATGATAAACAAATAAAATCCTCATATATAATATAAGATAATTTTCTTAGAAATCAAATCATTAAAAGAATATGGTCCCACTTTATAGAAGGGTTCAAATCCCACACATTTAGCTAAAAAGTAGTACTGACCCCAGTTGAGATTAGCTGGTCCCATATACTCTTTACAAAGAAAAGGATTCTAATAACATATTCCTTCCTTCTTCTTATCTGAAAATATTAAACCCATTTATTAAATGAGACAAAGCAGATATGATTGCATTCATTAATAAAAAAAAGTATTATAGAAAGTGTAATGCAGTGTTTCAAAGATAGAACTGAATCTTTTGGTGATTTCTATCCATGTATGCAAAATAAAGAAGATGATGAATGTAATCTATTACATGTATATAACTGGATACAATTGTTGTTGTATCTATGTATAATGATACAATAGCAAATAATAATAATAATAATACTTGTTTCGAGTTAGAGGAGGTGAAAATATTATCTTAAGTAATAGAGCCAAAGAATAGCAAGAAAAAATATTCTGTAAATTTAATTTATAAACTACACTTTAAAATATTAAACGCTTTGTTTTCTCCTTGAATAATAAGCTTTTTAATTGTATCTACCGAAAATTCGGCATTTTGTAATGAATGAGGTGTTTCACTATTTTCTCTACTAATTCTTTTGATATTTAAGACTTTAGCACCAAATTTCTCTACTAATAATTTATGTTCCTTTTCAATATAATCTATTATCTCTTTATCTATCTTTGAATGATCAAATTCCTTAAAAATATCATATAATGTTTCAATTAAGTTAATATGACGATTTATAAGCTTACTCAGTTTTTTGAGGCTATGATCCTTATCAGTAAACATTATATCTTTGGCTCTAGGCTGAACTTCATTCATATTTGTTGGAAGACTATTTATTTTTCGAGAATAATTTTCAACAATAAAAATATTTTTATCTTTACTTGGAGAAGCCCACATTACTTCTCGTATTGGAGTATTGCTTAACAAAGAACCATCCCATGCATATACGCCATCATCTACTTCGCTCCATGGAAATCCATATTGAGGATATCCAATCGTAGCCAAAAGATGTTTCATTTGTATCTGCATTTTATAACTATCAAATATTACTGGTTCAGCTGAAAGTACATCAACAGCAGTAATTATAAGACGAGGAATATTTTTACCATCAATATTATTATTTTCAGTATTAATATTGTTTAATTTTATCTTCGGCGATAATTTTTTAAAATCTATGTACTTTTCTAAGGTTTTTTCTAATGGAGTATTATCATATATATACGTCCATTGAGATGGTAATGTATTAAATTCATGTGAATTATTATATTGAAATGTATTCCAATTAAACCATCGAGGAACAAAGAATTTAGGTACTCCAAATATTGCTGCATTTAGTGATGCTGAAGAGGATTTTTTGAAATTCATTTGATGAGTTTGTTCATCATACTCAAATGAAAACATATCAGGTATGAAATTATGACTACTTTCTGCAAGTTCAATCCAAAAGTCTTCTAAATCCTTTACAGGATTATCATTTTTACTTCCAACAGCTATTGCCCCATTTATAGCTCCAATTGATGTTCCTGTTATAATATCAAATTTTATATTATTTTTTTCAAATGCTTTGAAAACTCCACATGCAAAGGCACCTAGTGAGCCACCACCCTGTAATACTAACACATTTTCACTATCTTTTTTATGTACATGTTGATACATTGTTTCTTTTTACTTCATTCATATAGAATTTAAGGTATTTTGCTCTTTCGAAATTCAATCCAAGAATTATCATTGGCAGTTTCCTTAATCATGAGAAAAATGAATGGAACAATACGATTGTTTGTATAATTTAGATATAGCAAAAATAAAATCATTTTTTTGGTCAATTTGTTTTTTTCAGTCAGTGATATTATATAATAAGTATAAAAGTTATTTTGCTATAAAAAATTATTACTTTTTAAGATAAAATATAGGATAATAATTTTAAAATTTTATTTTTACTATAGGTTCGTCTACAGAAATGTTTGGGTCCAAAATTTAGGTCAAATAGTTTCACATCCCACTTGCCCCATAACTAAGCGATATCTTTTTTTCTGATGCATTTTGAGAAACAGCTTTCTGCTAATAAATGATAATAGGGCCGAATAGTACTGCAATTTTAAATCCGGCATATGAATGGACCCTTATTTAATAACAATCTCTAATATTTTCTGATTTGAAGATAGATAGATAAGCAAATTATTTTATTAGTGTGTGATGTTTTATATAAAATAATTTATAATGTAATTTACAACATATATTACCAATAAATAGCCATAATTATAATTCAAAATTATCTTTTTTTATATAAATTAATCTCTGAATTATAAATAAAGTGAGACAATTAAATAATTAATTTTATTTCTTTACGTCTATTAGAATTGTCAAATAATAATTGATTTATAATACTCTCACTTATATACTTGATAAAAGTAGAAATATAAGACAATTGCAAAGAGAGGAAAATAATAATATGAATGGAAATTCTAAAGAAATTTTTTCAATACAAAAAGAAACCATAATCACAAAGAAGAAGCATTCTTATAGAATTCTGTTTGTAGATGATGAACATGACATTTTATTTATTATTAAAAAAGGTTTGGAAGATCATGGTTTTATAGTTGATATATTTTCAAATCCCTTAGAAGCATTATCCTCTTTTAAACCAGAATTATATGATTTAGTCTTAATTGATATCAAAATGCCTGAAATGAGCGGTTTTGAATTTCATCAAGAATTACAAAAAAAAATAACTTATGGAACAGAACTAAAGATCTGTTTTATTACAGCATATGAAGTATATTTTGAGACATTAAGGAAAGAATTTCCAGAATTATATGGAGGATGTTTTATACGCAAACCAATTAAAATAGAAGACTTGGTAAACAAGATAAACGAAGAATTAAAGAAAAATTAGAATCTAGAATGATCCTTAAATATATTATAAAGTTATTTATTATATTTCTATTTCCTTTTTATAAACAAGATAGAAAACTATAAGAAAGAATTAAATGGTTCATCATAAGGCTAATTGACTAAGTGATTATAATAAAAATTTATAAATTTTCAAATAGTCATTTCTAAAAAATTTAGGAATCTCCTAGTAAATAAATTTAAAAGATCAAATTGGCAAACATTTCATTTTTACGGGAATATCTTTATTTCCAAAATAATTTTCCTTATGGGCAGAATATAATTTTATTATTTGACCATGTTTAAT
>DATFBJ010000132.1:0-6267 GCA_035253885.1 Nitrososphaeraceae archaeon | reverse complement strand
CTAACAGATCAAAATTTCAGATTCAACACTAATCAGCATTATAGCAAAAGGTATTCTTCATCTTTTATATGAAGGCTAAAATAAGCCTCCGCCACCACCACGTCCTTTAAGACTATCAAATATGTTATCGAGAAATCCTTCTTCTTCTTGTCCTTGCTGTTGTTGTTTTTGCCCTTCTTTTGTTTTCTCTCTTAATACCTTGACTGCTTCTTGATAAGCGATTCTTCCTTTTTCTCTATCACCATTACAACATTCACGAGATATTTGATCAATAACTTCATCTTCAGATACATTTTCCTGAGTTGTTGTAAATCTTTGTCTTTCATCATTTGAAAACATATTTGTTATACTAGAAGGTAACATTGACATAAATCCTGATGCTCTTTGTGGTTCAGCATTACCTAACAAGAATTTTGATACCAAAGGTAGTGCCATTCTAGCAATATTAGAAGATAATCCACTTCTTTGTGAAAACAGTCCAAATATATCATCCAGCATGTTATACCATAGACAATAAATCTTATAATAATTATTTATTTATTATTTACAGTAGTTAATGTTAATAAGATAAAATTACAAAATATATAAAATTTTTATTATTTATTTATATTATTCTTTATCTACATGCGAACTATCTAATTCTTCAGATGTTACCTCTTCTGTTATTTCTTTTTTGTCAGTAACAATCTTCTTTTTTACCACTACCTCTTCTTTAACATACGGCTTTTTTGTAACTTCTGCTTCTTCTCTTCTTAATGGTATTTTTATTTCTTCTGGTGATTCTATAGGATTTTGTGCTTTTATTTGGCTATTAGGAGGTCTTCTTTCAATACTCTCTATTTCCTCTCTTATTAATTGAACTTCTACTGTTTTAGTTTCTTTAACTGGTTTCTTCGTAATACTTGTCTCATCTGTGACTACTCTCTTATTAACATCTAATTTTTCTGACATTAAAGGAATAACTTCTTTTTCTTCTTTTTCTTTTGCATTTCTTAATGAATCATCATCAGTAGTACCAGCAATTTCTGTTTCTATCTTACTATCACTAAAATCATCCTGTTCAACATCTATATTTTGAGATTCCATATACGAATTTCTTGCCTCTTCTTCAGTTACTTTAAATAGTACTCTATTACCATCATAATCTTGAACTAAATTTGTTGGAAAGGAGAAAATTTCTTTATCAATTATACCCTTTTGAGTTATGACATATTCTGGATCCACACTTTGGATCTCACCAAAATCAGCATCGTCAATTCCTCTTGCTTCTTTTTTTATAATTTCATTCCATGGAAAATCATTAGATTTCATAAAATATTCTATTTAATAAATTATTTAATAATTCATGTATTTAATCTCTTTTTTTAGTTATTGCATATCTTTCACATATTATTCTATTATTATTATTAATAATAATAATTCTTGAAAATCTATAATAAAAACAATAGAATGGAAAGAAGAAAATATATCTGCAAAAAAAGTGAGAGGCTCTATGATCTAAATGTATTATAATATAATAAATTTATAATTTTTAAAGATTAGATACAACAAATATAAGTATCAATTAAATAAATAAGCTGTTTTTATTTTAAAAAATTTTTATTGATATATATAAATATCGTACATGTTAAACATTTACTGTGATTCATAATAAATAAAAATTCTGTATACTCTCTTATGTCCGAATATAACTGAAGAATCATTACTTATCCCTTGTAGAATATTCTCTAGCATTAACTACTTGAATAACAGTAGATCATTAGCAATTAAAGCCTTTGAATTAAATTTTCTCATTTGATATTTATCGTATAAATTCTATGTAGATATAACTATAAAACTTTCAAAACTTATTATATATTATGTTACTGAACCTTGCTATAATGAGAATTCAAAGCCCTCAAAGCTTTGAATTTTAGTATAGATATTATTAACTTAATCACTAAAGTTAATAAAGGGATACTCCTATTAATGTCCATAATTTATCATTAACATTCCTATCTTTATTGTGCGATTAGATCCAAATGTGAATTAGGACGTGCAATTCCATCTGCTCCAATTATATCTACTAGCATATGACTTTTACCATCATTTCCTTCAACAATTTGTATATAGGCAAAGTTGAAAATTCCACCTTCTACATAAAATATTGTAGGCCGAAATGTTGGATCTAGCATTGAAAGAGGAGCAAATGGAATACCCAAAGTAAAAGCACTAAGAGGACCTGATACTATTTCATAAATATTGACCGGATCTCCATCACCATTCATATCAGCATTATATTTTAGTATGATAGGAAAATGAACATCAGTAGTTACAAAGACTACATTTTTGATATTATTATCATCTATGAATTTCATTATTTTTTCAAGCTCTTTTTCAAAACCTGTTTGTGATGAAAAGTCAAGGCTTATACCGTTAGCCCATCCATCGCGTCCAAATTTTGCAGAATTAACACCGGTAGGAATGGACATTGGAATATCACTACTTACAACTTTCCAAGTAGAATTAGAATGTAATAGATTGTCTTTTAACCATATAAGCTGCTCAGCTCCTAACATTGTTTTATTATTTTCTAAAGTATCAGTCACATCATTTCTGCTTCTTTCAGACCTTGCATCTAAAATTAATAGGTCAAGATCATTGCCCCAAGAAAATGATCTATAGATCCGATTTGGATCTGTCATATTAATATCTATTGGAGAAAAGTTTAAGAATGCTTTTCTACCCTCATTAACAACATTCTGATAGCCTATTCTATTTTGGTTTTCGACATTCCAATAAGACCAATCTGCTCCAAAGTCGTCAAGAACCTCATGATCATCCCATTGGATATACATAGATGTATTTTTGAGAAAATTCTGCAAATGAAGATCACCTCTGTTGTATATCCAATGTTTGTGATAAGTATCACGAACTTGTGTTAGATTATTCCAATTAACTTTGGGATCCGCAATCCCAAAAAAGTTTCCAGGAATATTTTCACCTCCATCCAATCGTTGCTTTGGACAATCATCATCAGCATAGATCATATCTCCATTTTGAATGTAAAAGTCTGGTGATAATTCCGTCATTTTTTCAAAGATGGAATATCCTGTGTTTATTTTACGACAAAATGTTTGACCACCAATATCTCCACTCACGATGAAACTTATTGAACTCTCAGAAATGACTGCATTAGAAGCTGTCTTGAATGTTCCCATTAGAGAGGAACTAGTTATATTTTTATCGATATTTGAAAAAAATACACGATAGAAATATTTTGTTGCTGCAGATAGATCATCTAGTTTGACATGACCTGTAAAATCTGTAGTATTATCTATCCATTTTGTCTGTAATTTAGAATTTAAAAATAATGAGTTATTAGCATATTCTACATGCATAATTGAAGGTTTATTTACTCTTGACCATATAATTGCACTTTCATGAGTTACATCACCACTGGCTATACCTTCATTAACAGTCAAACTAGGATTAGAATTTTCATTTCCATATATTATAGAATAATTAATAAAAGTTATATTGATGACTGTAATAATTATTAAAAATATTAGCAAGAGATAAAGTTGATTCTTTTTAATACTATTCACATGAGAGTTGAATTCAAACAACTACATAAACCTAATTCTATTACGTCATGTTAAATAGAAAGTTTTTAGGTAATTATAGAAGTGATATGTTTTTCAAATCAAAAAAATAAGGTAAGAAAAAATTTTATATATCAATAAAGATCTGATTCATATTTATTAAACCCAATAACTAGTGCTTTGCGATTGTGATGTTCACTTTCTTTGTCTAGCAATTTTTATATTTTTACTTCTTTTGTTTTTAAAAATATAATATTTTTATAAATAATTATTTTTTTATTTTTATAATAAAAATATCATATCTTTTTTATTAACTTCTATCATTATAAATTACATTACTATTTAATGAATTATCATTATAGGACAATCGACGTTCTCTGAAACTTTTCTTGAAACACTTCCCAATGCTTTAATTTTTGAAATTTCACTCAATCGCTGACTACCAATAATAATAAGATCTATTTTGTTATCTGATGCAAATTTAATAATTTGTTCAGTAATAGGTTCTACATCTGTTGATACAATTATATTGAATTTTATATTTTCTTTTTCTAGTACAGGATTTATTTTTTCTTTTGCCATTTTCAACCAACCTTCCTTTAATTTCTTTGCAATATTTCTTCTTGTTTCGGCTATCCATTGTCTATCTTTGTCTAAAATCAGTGATGGTGGAAGAGGACTATGTTCTATTATATGCAATATACAAAGTTCAGCATTAAATGCTTTGGCAAATTCTTTAGATTTATCAAGTGCTTTATCTGAGATTTCTGTCCCATCATGGGGAAGTAATATTTTGCTTATCAATAGAATTTTCTACTACCTCCACTTTTTTCGTTTATTTTACAACAACATTCTTTTTGATTTTTGTTCATCTATTAATGTATATCAGCACACATATAGATAAAAATAGGGCTTTTCAAATGAAAATAAAACATATAACATTCTTTAACAATTTGTTAAAAGGAAATAAAATGAAAATGATGAAGTAGAGAAGAAAAAAAGAAGGAAGATATATCCTTATTTATTTAATTTAAATAATTATTGAAAATATCTATTGAATATTAGTAGAATGTTCTAAAATATTTCAGAAATTTGAATAAAAATAATAACCAAATTTATATTTCTTATTTTAATATAAAAGATTAATAAAATTTGAATCTCAAATATAATTTTAATTAATATAAATAAATTTGCTTTTTATTAATACTTAAATTTGTATCATAAGAAAAATGTGTGAAAAAAATCTTTTAAATATTATGTTGCCTAACCCTGTCATAATGAGAAATCGAATTCCTGAGTGCTCATATTATACTTTATCTACTACCATAGCTATAAAATGTTCAAATTAGGAATAAAATATTGATACTAACAAGAAATTATATATATTTTAATCTTTGAAATAACTAAATTATATGTAATCCTTATTTTAAATGAATTACTTTAATAATAAATGTCAGAATATCCTTACAAAGGTAAGATTCATAGTGATGATAAATTAAGTTATAGTACTGTTTATTCATCTGATGGAATAAGAATTGGCAAGGTAGAAGCTGCATTTGCAAAGTCTTTTATTGTAAAGAATGAAATGGAAAACAAAGAGGTTAAGTATGAAATTCCAAGACTAGATATTGCAAGTATAATTAATGGATCAATCACCCTTAAGATAAAGAAAAGTGATATAGATCAAAATTATGAAACATCTTCCATTAATAAAATTTAGAATGTTACTTTGATTTTTAGATTTAAAACCTATACTAAATATTTTTTACCTAATGAAATATTAAAATATATATTATGTTACTAAATTGTATAACAAGGAGAATTCAAGTCCTCACAGTCTATATTTAATTAACAAATACTACTACTTTCAGCATTTCATAATCTCATAGATATAATTGGATTTAACATAATGTAAAAGTTATTTAGAGTAAGTATTTTTTCGGCATTGAAAAAATATAGAGATTAAAATCTTTCAATAATAGATTAAATTTACAAAAAAAAGATTTTACTATTCCCCCTTTTATTATAGATTATATACAGATCTCAACTTTTTATGTATTAGAAACTGAATTTGATTCTAGTTTTTGCTTTACTGTTTGTGCTGCTTGCTGTAATCCTTGTTGTATCTTATTCTTAGCTTGGTCTCCTGAAAGGAAATTAGCAATTTTTCCTGTAGTTGGTAATTCAAAATCAATAACATGTCTTATATGAGTAGTACCTTGTCTACCACCATTACTTTGATTAAATTCTTGTCTACTTGACCAAGATTTGAATGGTCCTTCCTTCTGTTGAGTTACTAGTCTTTTATTTTGTTCTTTTTCAGTAACTTCTAAAATCATTTCATCTTCTCTTCCCATATATTCTCCTTTTACTTTCATTTCTGAACCTTCTTCATTTTTTGAATCAGATAATGATTCTGATTCTTTTACAATATCTTGTGGCCATGCTTGTTTTATGTTATCTGGATTGGTATAATATTCATATACTTTGTCTAGTGGTGCATTGATATCTATTTCATTGAATTGTTTGCATAGTGAAAAGATTACAATATCATTAATAATAGTTATAAATAAATTTCAAAAGAGTTAGGCTCTAGGATTCTACTTTCGCTGATTATATGATATACAATTTATAGACATTTCATGTTTTAGTTTAACCCTTATTTTACAACTTTGAATTATAT
>DATFBJ010000131.1:0-4651 GCA_035253885.1 Nitrososphaeraceae archaeon | reverse complement strand
ACATGAAGAATAGAATTAATCAATTCCCTTGTTGAAATTGCAACATATAAAGAGATTATTATTATTATTATCATCATCAGTAGTAATAGAAGAAAAACATAATTGATAATAAATTAGTCACAATATATATAATATTAAATTATTAATATATTTTCATCCACCTTCTATTGGAGCTTCTCACAATATCTCCATCAATATTATATTATTTGAAATATAATTACTATTATTTCTAAAATGTCTATCATAATTTATTTTTGCAATTTCTGCAAAAGGTTCTATTTTTGAAATCAGTATCATATAGAGAATTACTAAAATGCATTACACATTTTTTATTATTGCAATGAAATAAACCGAAAGAATGTCCTAGTTCATGTATTGCCTCCTTTGAAATTCTATCATAAAATATCAACTCATTCGGTTCAAGATTATAAAATTCTGATCTTAATCTAGGAAGATATATCGCCGCAACTTGTCCCCCCAAATGGGCTTCACCAAATACAAAATTTAATTCTCCAGAATATGCATCCATATTACCAATAACTAATATCTTCATTTCTTTTGTTGGTTTAATTTTTTCTAAAATCCACTGCAACAAGTCAGAGGATCTAATTTGATTTCTTTGTCTATTAATAAAATTCTGAAAATCTGTTTTTAATATTGGAGCAATAGTAACATCAATATTATTAAATTCTATTGATATAGAATCATGTAATAAATTCAAAATATTGTTATTAATACCTTTTTCGATAGGTTGTATAATAATTTTCATCTCTATTGTATTAGAGTTATAATTCTTAATACTTATTAAATTAAGACTATTTAACAAATGATAAACCATTTATTATAACATATATTATTGACGCAAAAGTTAAAGATATTAGTATTAATAAATGATTAAATATTTTAGTTACAATTAAAAAATAAGTATTTTGTGAATCTAAAGAAATAATATTTAGAAGGTATTAACTATGAATTCTGTTATTAATTAATTAACTATGAATTCTGATTATTCTAAACGACATAATAATACAACGAGAATAAATACTACTATTACAATCATTATTATTGCTGTCATTTCTTTAATAATTTACTATTCACTTTCATTATTCATTATTCCACAATTATACTTCTTATCATCATCTGAAGTAAAACCTCAACCAATTATTACTGCTACTAAATTATCTGCATCGAAAATAGTTGTTGGAGAAAGCTTTGATTTAACAATAATTGCAACAAACAATGGAGATACTGCAGATATGCAACTTGTTTCTTTGTCTTTTCCTAATATTACTTCTATAGATAATATAGTTAAAATATCAAAATATAACTTTACTCAAAAACCTATATTCATCAAAATGGGTGATAAAGTAGCCTCCGAATACACAAGAGTTGATAAAGCAATTAATACATATTATCCAGCTATAGAAGCTAATAGTAGACCTTGGTACAATGATGACTATTACCAAATAAGTATAGAAGTAAAACCGAATAATGTTGGAAGATTTGTAATATTTGTAAAAACTATAGCATTCCCGCATACCAATGAGTTAGGTCATTATCCTAAATATGGTATTAAAGATTATCAAGGAGAATTTGTTGTTGTTTCTTCTATAGAAGTAGTGAATAAATAAAGAGGAAATAATAAATAATATTAATGAAAAATATAATAGTTAATTATTAATATCTGATATGAAAAAGAAATTTTATTTTAGACAAGGAGTTTCTGATAACAATACTAAAGATCAAAAATATGGCAATAATAATGATAGAACTATTGTAGAATCTTCATATTTGCATAAGCAGTTAATAAATAAGTTTTTGGTTGGTTGTATCTTAGTTAGTACCGGTATTTTAATCTCTGATAGTGGTGGTAGCTGGGATATAACAAATCATCTTTTAAATAAACCTGAAACCTTCTTCTCTCCTCCACATGTTTTATTATATAGTGGAATAACTCTCGCCCTAGTAGGAACTACAATTATGTTTCTATACTGGAGGTCATATTCTATTTATATTTCTAATATAAAAGGAGAAAAGAATTTTAAACTAGATTTGTCAATAAAATTTGTAATTATTGGTATTTCTATGTTAATATTAGCTGGACCGTTTGATTTTTCTTGGCATTCATCTTTCGGTTTAGATGGTTTGCTAAGTCCTCCACATCTTACTTTAACAATTGGAATGTTAGCAGGCAGTATTGGATCACTAATAGGAATAACATCATATATCGTCATTAACAATAGTATTAGTCAAGAAAAAAAACAGAATAATAATATTAATACCATTAAGAAGAATGAAAGAATTCTAATTCCCATATATACAGGATTAACTATTATTGGAATATTGCCTATTTGGATGTCATCATCAGGATTAATTTATATGTTCTCATTACCTTTTTCAGAGACAGAATACTATAACTTTAACTTGGAACCCACTACTGCTGCTACTATAGCTACTATAAGTTTCCCATTTTTAATATCATTTATTTTAGTATCATTATTCAAACTAGTAAAAGAAATTGGTAACAAAAAAAGAAAGTTTGGTATCATAACTGTCACTGGTTCAATTTTTATTATTATCACAATATTTACAATGATGATGCCAAATAAATCATTGATATCTACAATTCCATTCTATGTACTTAATATCATTCCTATTATAATGGCTGATATATTTTTATCAAAGCTGCCATCAAAGAGAGTATTTGTTTATACATCAGGAGGAATTCTTGGTTCTTCATTTTTTCTGCTTTATTATCCAATGATAACTCATATCTATAATGAAGTCTTATCTAATCAACCTGTATGGCCCAGTCTTACTGCTCCTATATATTTTGACATGATTATCCAAATCTATCCTTTACTAGCTGCACCCGCTATTGCAGCAGGAATTTTGGGAACAATTTTTAGTAATAAATTAATTAACAGGAAAAATTGATGATATATATTTTAATATCTTTACTTCCGTTTATGAGATTGTACGTTTTACATTCAGGAAATTTTTTTCTATAATTTGATTTAATGAAATTAAATCTAACTTTGTTGGGTTATCTTTTATCTAGTAATATTAAGTTCTATTGCAATAGTCATTGAATATATAAAGGAAATATTATTTCCTATCAGAGAGTATAGGAAATAGTTATTATTTAATTTGATAATAGTAGATTCTATATAATATTAAGTTTATTATATGGACCAAATCCAATATTTGCTATATCAATATCTTATCATATTGCTAAACAGTATAACCTTCCTTTTTGAGTAGTTGAATTAAAAGGAGCTAGACTATTATAACTTCAATATTATATCAAATTATTTGTGAATCAAAATTAATAATCTTCTTGTCTAAATGTTTAACCTTTAATCTATTAGATAATTATATTTAGATCTATTGTTCATTATTTATTATTACTAATTTGTTTCCCCTTTTTGTTATTGGTCTTTTATCTTTGAAGCTACGATTATATTATCATATAATTTTGCAATAAATTTAGAATACTCATAATTCTGTCTTGGCAGTTCTAAATTTACATTTAACTTTCTTCTTATTACCTGAACTGTTTGTTTAGTTATTGGATTATAACCTTCTTTATCATAATCTATAAAATATATTCCAACTCCTCTTTTCTGCCAACTTGGTAACTTGTCAAAATTTATATCATGATTATTAAATAAATATTCATTCTTCCATTGTATCGTTTGTTTATCTAATGTCTTTTGAGCTCTTAATGGTGATAAGCCATCACTATTTATTAATAGATAATAACACCATTGATTTAAGCAATTTCTTTCAGAATCACTTATGCGCCACAAGAAATAGTCTTGTACTAATTCCATTGTTGGCAATTGAATTATACGACAATCAAATACACAATGATGATTTATTAACATTGAGAATTTAACAAGCTTCTGAAGCAAGTATAGAATTAAACTTTCTAATCTTACCAGCAAAAGTATTGTTTATTACTTGATAATGAGAATCAAACAAAATAGAAATTTCATCTGATTGAGTAAAACCAAAAACACATTTAAAACCTGTATTATTCATCAAATGCTTTACAGTTTCAATCATACAATTTCTGATATTTTGGTCAAATGGTTTTAATTTTAAATCTGATCTTGTTAATCTGCTAAAATTTCTACCATCAATATGGACAATAGTAAACATATCCGGATATAAACGATAATCATTAGTATTTTCGAACTTTCTCATTCTTTGTTCAAAATAATCATTTTTCATTTCGTCTTGTTTTTTCTTTTTTTAAATTATTATCTCTTTTTCCAGAGATTTTCAAATTATGTATTTTAGTATATTATAATAAATCAATAATCAAATGTAAATCGCTTATTAATACAAAAGATAATTAAAATACACATCAATTACATCGCCTCAAATCTATTTTGTATTTATAATATTTCCATATTCCAAAACAACCCGGTAATTTTACCAATGGATTGAATGACGAAAAAGTATTAGTTTATAAAAATTTTTGATGAATAGCTATTAATTCTCCTCTTTGAAAATTTTGCTTATACAATGTTATGCTATGCTCAATAGATAAAAGATTGAGATAAAATCGAAAATCATACAACAACAATAAGATAAAAATACTTATATTTATAAAATTGAATTTATTGTGATAAATTCTTTA
>DATFBJ010000130.1:0-2006 GCA_035253885.1 Nitrososphaeraceae archaeon | reverse complement strand
AACAGAAACTAATAGATATTCTACATATAATATTAGAAGGACAAATAATTATGCAATGTCCATTACAAAGAATAATAAAAAAGATTTTTTAACTAAAAAACAACAAAGTTTATTTGAGAAAGATGAAAAAAGATTTTTATTTCATAAAAAAATTGATGCCAAAAGAGTAATTTTAGTAGATGATGAGCAGGATGACCTTTTTACTTTTAGAATGTTTTTAAGAGCTTACGATTATAATATTACTTCATATACAGATTCTTTAATTGCACTCAATTATATTAGAGACCTTCCAGATTTTAACGACCTATTAGTAGTACTTGATATACGAATGAAAGATTTGAATGGCTTTCAATTATACCAACAAATAAAATCTATAGACCCAACAATTAAGATTCTCTTTGTAACAGCTTTGGATATATTAGATGAATTTTCAACTATAATCCCAAGTATATCAAAAGACCAAATTATGAGAAAACCTATTAATGAAAAAATATTTACAAATACTGTAAAAAAGCTGTTAAAGTAATAAAAAATTCTATTTATTATTAGTGTGAAAGTTAATCTTTAAATATTATTTTCTTTTTTATTACCATATATTAGACTCTTATTTTTGTACAACTATCGGTATTAATCCGATGTATCCATATCTATATTAAATATTATTCTTACTTTTATACATCTTTCTTTTTTGACGATTAAGAAAAGATTTTGGTACGTCTTAAAATTATATTGATTGATAAATAAGATATAGAAGAAGCAGCTATAGAAGATAATATTGCTGCTTCAAAAGGTCTTAATCCTATTAATAATAATTCATATAGGATTATCCATCGTGATACATTATTAATAATATCAAATATAGACCATGCGAATATCATTTTTTTTATTATTTGTTTTAGACGATTAAAATTAATATTGCTATTAAATCTATTAGTATATTTTCGTTTGTTATCAATATGAAAAAGAACTATAAATGATATCTTGTAAATTATGAATCCAACTAATACTGTTATGGTAGAAGTTAATACATCACTAGGAGAATATATTGCATATATTTCAGCTACCACAGCACTAGCTAAAAATCCAATAATACCAGAAATCAGTAAACTCTTATTCATTAAAAGGGTTTCTCTATATTTCTTGTAGAAACTATTAAGAAATTTATTAATAATTCTTATATTATTAATCATTTTTTTATCCAATTATCAAATATATACATATACAAACAACGCTTTATAGCTTTGAATAAATAATCACCTAAATATGAAATATGATTACTAGATGCATTCATCAATATTAATAAGAGATGAACTGTAGTAATAATATTTACTTTTATAATTAAATGATAATAGAGAGAACTCTATCTATCTAATGTGTTAGGGATAGTAAGTCAAGATACAAGGAAGATTCAAATGAAATAAAAAAGTTCATTGTCATTATCCATTGTCATTATCCAGCATATGGCACTAGTAATTATTATAAATGAGTAATTATAGAAACAGTTTTATTTTCAAATGTATTATCTTAAGTAACATAATTCATAATTAAAATACAATCAAATATATACTAAAAATAACGATAGATTTCTATAGTAGTTACAAATTTGTAGCGTATTAAGGTTATAGTTATATATTTGTAATCAATCATTATATTATAATGAGTAATGATGAAAATCCTTCTTTATCTTCAGATGCTAAAGAAAATGTTTTAGATAAGGAAATAAGTGAAACAATTAATGCTGACGGAAGTGTTACACCAGAAATAGAACAAGAAGAAGAACAACAATCACAAACACAATTAGGAAATAAATCTAAGGAATTACAAGATTATTCAATTTCAAAAGATAAGATTCCTTCTTTTAAAAAAATACTAGTTACTGATGATGGAAAAGATATATCAAATAATGCACTTAATTATGCAGTCTCTTTATCTAATTCTACTGGCGCAGAATTGCTAATTCTACGTATATTTGAGGATGTTCAAAAAGTTGATGATGTAAGTGTAGA
>DATFBJ010000129.1:0-10470 GCA_035253885.1 Nitrososphaeraceae archaeon | reverse complement strand
AGTAGAAGAATATAGTCCAGCAGCAGATGCAGGAATAAGGCCAGGAGATATTATTGAAGAAGTAGATGAAAAAAGAATTGAAGAAATAACAGATCTTTCTTCTCGAATAAAAAAGAAGAAGGCTAATGATAAAACTTTATTATCTGTAAATAGATATGGAAGAAGGTTCAATATTGCAGTGACATTAGAGAATCAACCATAATCCCTTTTTTATTAATATATTTTACTTACTTATTAGTAAGGTGATATACATCTAGAAACTTACTCATTTATATTCACTTACATTAATATAGTTATCGATTATGTAAACTAAAAGTAAATAAAAATAATATGGCCAATGACAATTTAGCTATTTTACGAACTTCTTAATCAAGTAAACAGAAAGTATATGATGATAAAGATCAATCCATATCTATTAATGATCTTCAGCATATTGAGATAGACATTCTAAAAATTTTATCAGAGAATAAAGATGAAAATACAGTAGCTACATTTTCATTTAATGATTAAAGATTCATTGAAACCTTGCAGTGAAGTAAATTTCAAGATGGCAAAACAAGAGAATTCAAAATGACATATGGAGAGAAATTTGATAAAACATTCACTAAATTGTAAAATATAACCGTATAACTTGACTGGAAAAAGGAAAATTAGTCAATATATTTTACAAATACATTAATTACTTGTTGTTAGAAGATTATGAAAATCTAAATTCTATGGATTATGCTTTAAAAGAATTAGATAAATTTACATCAGATATATTCATATATACAGATGCAAAAAAATTTAACAAGCCAGTTACAATTATTCAAGGTCTAAATGATAAAGAAATGGTAAAAACTATTTTACGAGATTTAAAGAAAAACATTGGTACTGGAGGAACTTATAAAAATGGAATAATTATTTTACAAGGTAATCATCAAGAATTTGTAAAAAAGTATCTTATCAATAAAAACATAATAAAAAAGTCACAGGGTCTTTAAAGGGCATAGAGTTGATAGTTTCACGTCATAAATAGTTAGTCTTTAGGTATTAAAAACACATCTATACACCTATATCGTAGGAAAACTTGCATGTTGTCATAGTCTGAATATGCTGATCTTATAACCCAAATCATGTAGTTGATTCAGGCTATGATAATTAAATTGTCTCTATTAAATAACTTGTAAAGCAACAACTTTATGAGTTCTAATAATATTGAATGGAATGATGTTATAAAAAAAGAAGTAAAAGTTAACAAAAAAATCTATATATTAAAAAAGACGCAGTGGTAAAAAAGAGATAACTGATGAGATCACATTTGAAGAATTAGATACCTCAAATATAGATAAATATAAGAGGAATGATATAATACATAATTTTTTTCTTTTGTAATTTTATAATATTAGCATTAAACTACTGTAAATAATAAATAAATAATTATTATAAGATTTATTGTCTATAGTATAACATGCTGGATGATATATTTGGACTGTTTTCACAAAGAAGTGGACTATCCTCTAATGCTGCTAGAATGGGACTGTCTTTAGTATCAAAGTTCTTGTTAGGTAATGCTGAACCTCAAAGAGCATCAGGATTGATGTCATTGTTACCATCTGGTATAACAAATCTGTTTTCAAATGAAGAAAGACAAAGATTTACAAGTACTCAGGAAAATATATCCGAGGATGAGGTTATTGATCAAATATCTCGTGAATGTTGTAATGGCGATAGAGAAAAAGGAAGAATTGCTTATCAAGAAGCAGTCAAGGTATTAAGAGAGAAAACAAGACAAAGACAACAACAAGGACAACAACAACAAGAAGGAGAAGGGTTTCTAGATAACATATTAGGCACTCTAAAAGGTGGTAATAAGAGAGATGGATTATTCTAGTCATCAACTAACAATTGATGTATAACTTTTTCTATCATACTGATTAAGTATTAACTCAAATTTCATCAAGGTCTTGACTATAGCATCAATTGGTTTAAGGTAATTAAATATATTTCTTGGTATCTCTAAAGAACAAATATGTGGAAACCCATTGATAATAAGAAGTTTACAAACAACAATTTTTATTATTAATTGTCATAATGATATATGTAGTATTTGAAAGTATCTTTTGTAACATTAATAACTATTAAAAATATAATAAATAAAAAATGAGATAAACTTTTTGCTTCTTGTGATAAAATATGTGTTATAATACATCTTATAACTTCTTTTACATGAGCAAACAAATAATATCTGCAACAAATATTATTATTTCATATTCCATATTGGATTAGTCTTTCGCATAACAGATAACCAGCCTAGAAATAAAGAATGTTTTTACAAATGTACTGCTTACCATCGTTATAATATTATTGATATTCAATGGCATAACTAGCCTAAGTATCTCAATAGATGCATTTATTTGTGTAATTGAATAATTTATCATATGAGCTACAAGAAAGAGTTTATCGTATCAAAAATTGAGACTTCTAAAGATAACAGTCCTTATGTTTACGTATCGATTTATACTAAGGATAATTTTTCTCCTACTAGAAGACAGCAAGGCTTCCCCGAAAATCCTTTTGGATTAGCGGCAATACCTATTACTTCATTGGATGATTTGAAGAATTTACCGAAGAAAATATCTGATGCTATAGAAAATGCATTTGGTGGCGGTAAGAATAACATATCGTCAGAATCGACCACATTTAAAATGAACGTAAGAGAATTTGAAGAACTTGGGATAAAAATAGGAGATAAGGTTACGCTAGAAATTAAAATATCTAATAATAATGATATCATAGCATAAGATCGCTAAGAGATCCCACGGTATTACTAATCTTAATAGTGCAAGACATACCTAATCCGTCGGCTATCAATGATGCAAGTATTACAAATAGTTTGAATCATTTTATTATAGTATTGGAATTTGGATACAAAGGTTTGAAAAATTGAACTGTAATAAATTATTAAAAGGGTAACCGGGAAATGCTTAATATTTTATTTAATTGTTAAGCATATTTTCATATAGAAAAATTCACAGCTCATGAAATAGTAGTTTGTGAGTATATCCTATAATATACTATCAGAAATAGTGCTGATGAATATTTCAACAAATAAGTTACCAAAATACTTAAGGTATTATGTTACTGAATCTTACTATAATGAAAATTCTCTATTGAATATTAAAATTATTATTTAAATTTATTCAATTTATTTATTTTCTCTTCAATATATATTTCAAATAAATCTAAAAATGAACCTTTTTGAATTTCATTTTTAATAAAATTAGAAATAGCTTCATCATATTTTCTTATACTTATTTTACTAGCATATTTGGAATCTGAAGAATAAAGTTGGCTTAAACGTAGAGAATAATCTTTTAAAGGAAAATCAGGATCCATCTCTCCTTTATTATCTAATACTTCTACAAATTTATTATTTGTTTCTGGAATAATATAATATTCTTTAGAATCATTAAGATTGAATGATCCAACTGCTCCTATAATGTTATTGTTATTATTAGCAGGTCTATTTTCCATAGTGAATGGATCTGTAAAATTTAGTTCTCCTTGCTCATTTACATAAATGCCAGAGAACCAACCCATTTCAAGATTCTCAGCAGTATTCAAGCTTAAACCTTTTTTTACTAGCTTACTAACAAATACTGAATATTCTGTAATACTCCATTTAACAGAATCTTTAATGGCTTGTTCATCTAGCGTTTTGTTGTTTCTTCTGCTACTGCCATTAAATTCACCTTTTTTGTTCAATCTTGTAATTATCACTAATTCGTTTTATATATTAGGATTCATCTTTTATAAATTAAAATTCAAGTTTCTATTTGTCATTTTATTTTTTTATCTGAACTACAAAATTGTGTTAAAATCAGTTGATATACCTTTGAGCCCGTATTATATCTGAGTCCATACAATTATTTGTAATTCTTTTATTTTTGTTTGTAAGTCTGCTGCTTGTCTTTCTAATTGGGGAATATTTAGAAATGTTTGATATAATACAATTTTTTGATAAATTAGAAAATTATTAACAATTTAGAATAAATAATAATTAATATTTATCTAAACTTGTAAATTAAGTGTTACTTTTTTTAATTTATTATTACTTATAAATTGGATAAACATGTATTAAATACTAATATGACAAATAGAAGTGAAGAAAATAAAAAACATAATAGTACTATAAAAGATGAAACAGAGAAATTTCTAGACCAACAAAAACAACAGATAGACAATACAACATCCAATGTTTCAGAAACAACTAATAAATTCAATGAGAATATCAATGAATACCAAAGAACAAACAAGGAAATTATTGAGAAAAGTATCGATACAGCAAGCAAATATCAACAGAATACTATTAATACAGTCCAATCAATCACAAACAATTTTGTAGAATTGCAAAAGAATCTCCTTGATGCTTATCAATCAGTAATGTCAAAATTTTTAGATGTTACATCTAAATCTTATAGAAATAATTCTACATCTCCACAAAGTTCTACAGATATTTACAATAAGACTAATCAAACTATTACAGATAATACAATTGATGCTACAAACAGAATAAATGATGTTGTATTGGGATCTACAGAAACTTTTAACAAATCTATAGAGATTGCACAAAAATATTATAATGATTCAATTCAAAACTACTTTAACTTTCTAAAGAAAATAGAAAGATCTTCTTCTAACCAATAGATACTTTTTTTTATTGTTTTAATTTTTGAAGTACAACCTTATTAGATTGTTAAACTACTTGTTATATTATAAGGATTAAATGATTACTAATGATCAATTAGAAGAACCAATATTTTAATCACAATAATTAGCTGAATATTTTAATATTAGAAAGAACTTACGTTTTATGAATAAGGGTTAGTCCCAATCTTTTATTGTCAATATATTAATAATTCTCTCTAATCTTAAGTATAATGTTCTTTCCGATAGAGAGTAAATATAATAATAAATAAAATAGTTATTAATTATATTTAATATAATATAGCAGTGACTACTGAAAAAAACAACAATAAGAAAAAATATACAAGTGCAAATCAAGAAAAGGAACAAGAAGAAATGCCCTCAGTTGAAGAAAGAGCAAAAGTCAGAAAAGAAGAAAAAGGTGAATAATAACCTAATATCTAAATTTTAATTACAAATTCCATAAAAGTCCTATTTCTTTATTATTTAGTATATAATGTTAAATACCAAAGAACTCAGACACTATAGAATTTCTCCTCCTCATATAATAACCAGACTGCAAAAGTTTGTAGGTTACAAATATTTCTCTACTACAATTAATAAGGCTATGACTTCTTTTACCAATAAATTGTCTTCATTTTTAAATATTATAGTATGAACAAATTAATACAGATACCAACATATTCACTATAATGCCATAGTCTATCTATTTATTTTTGATAGATTTGATTTGCTCCTCTATAATCTACCTCTAGTAGGCTATGGCTTTTTAGTTTTTAATTAATCAAAAGTTAAGTTTTGTATTGTTTACAATATTGTGACCATTAATATTAGAACAGAACAATACCAAAATTTTTTAAATGTATTTAATATGAAATGACGAAAATAATTAGAAACTTAATTTAGATAAGTTAAAAGAAAAAAATAAGGATTTATAGTATAAGTTTGGTCTAACAAGTTGTAATCTTATTAAAATTTGAATCAAGCAGTATAATATTTTGAATTGTTAAATCTGTAATATTAGTCGTGTTCAGACTTGCACAATTGAAGAATGTTCCATTAAAATTTGCATGATTCACATCAGCATTTGTTAAATTTGTATCTAGAAGAATAGTATTTGTTAGATCTGCACCTTTAAGAGTAGCATTTGTAAGATCTGCACCTATAAAGATAGCCTCTTTCAAATCTGTAAATGTAAGATCTGCATTTGTAAGATCTGCATGGGTGAGATCAGCATCTGTTAGATCTGCACTAGTGAGATCAGCATCTGTTAGATTTATGCCATATAAATTTGCAGTTACTAGATTTGCTTTAGTGAGATTAACCTTCTTATTTAAATCTGCACTTGTAAAGTATGAATTACTAATATTTGTATTTGATAAGTTGCCAGAAAATTGAAAGTTTTCTAAATGTAAATCCACTAAAGGTGAATTAAATATTTTAAAGTCTACACTAAAGAGATTTTTAGAGAGGTCAATTGATTCGGATTTAACTTTTTCTTTTAACTTATCCCTTTCAGCATTAATCTTAGTTAAATTTATATCATCTTTCTCTAAAAGTCCTGATAATTTTTGAGAAGTTATACTATTATCAAAATATTCGCTAAAAGTTGGTGGTACTGTAATACCACTAATGATTAAGAAAACAATTGCTATTGTTATATCAAAAATATAATATTTGTGTAATTTAGTAATTATCTTATCCATTATTTTATTACTTTTGCATTTTTCTTTACAATATTTTATATAGTTATTCTTATCTTTATGGTTATTTAAATAAAGTCAAACAATCTTAACATTTGAAAATGACTTTAGATTATAGGCAAAAAATGACCATCAAACCTCTGGGTCCGAGTTGATAACCAATACCATTAACTTTGATGTTCTCGTGCATGAGTAGCATGGATGGGTGTTATTGTAGCCTCTGACATCCAATGGAGATATAGTTCCAATAACCAACTAACTTTGATAGATATGTAGCAATTGTATCTGGACTTGAATTCTATGATTACTCTTTGATATCAACAATTACAAATAACTTTTACAAGAAAAGAATTGAGAGTGCAGAAACAAAAAAGAGTAGGAGGAATTAGAATATTTTAAAAAAGAAATGATGACCAAGTTATCAGAGTTAGAAAATAAATAATATAACATTTCTAATAAAATTTACTTTTTAATTCTTAAATATACTGACAATATGAAAAGAATATCGAATATAACTTCTGATTTAAGCAAATCCTGTTATACTCAAATTGGCAATTCAGTTCTGCAAGTGCTCTCCACAACAAATGCCACGATAACCATTAAAATATTTTATTAATTGAAGCGAAAACTAGAAATTTCTTTGGTTTGTGCTGCTGTTGCTGAACGGTCTCCTAGAATCTTTATTGATTTTATAAAATGATCGCGAATCATAGTATGAGAGGGACTATTAAAATCATCTATTGGACTATCTAGGTATGATATTAAATATGCATTAGTACCAATAATCACTATCCATTGTTGATCTAAAAATTTGAAAGGAGGATCATAGTATCTTTCCTCTGCAGCAATAACCGCTGTTGCTGCTGTTTTGTTATCAATAGTGACGAGATGGGGCTGTTCAATTATTCGTACATCAAATCCAAAGAGAGATGCTTCTAATATTGATATCATAGTTTTTGCTGCATCTTTTATATCTAAAGTTCTAAAAAGACTTAATGCATCTTTATACTCAATGCCAAACATTGTAAGTAAATTAGGAGATCTAACAGTTATATCACCACCTTCATCAAATCTAGAAGTTTTTTCTTTTATAGTCCAACCAATAGGATATTGAAATTGAATACCATATTTTTCACTCGTATAGGTAGTAAATTGTTGCTGCTGTGCGAAAGCAGTATCCCATAATGTAACCAACCATAATGTAACCAAAAATATCGACAACAAAGCAGCAATAATCACAAAACTAGTACACATTATTGATTTTTGTAATTGAGTTATCATAGACTATATTTTTATACATCTATATGTTATTTAATTTATTATATAAAAGAGTCTTATAGAAAAAGTTATGTAATAAAGAGATAACTTAGGACATATGAAATTATAAAAATAATAGAAAAATCTTAAATATTATGTTACTGAACCCTGTTATAATGAGAATTTGAAGCTCAGAATTCAAATTGTAAGCATACAATTTATCATATTTTCTATTCTCAGTTTGAATAATACTATTAAATTTTTTGGTTTAATTAATTATATGAATAATGGCGATAAAAAGGATAAATCAAGAAATCCTATTCCAACAGTAGATATAATATTATCTGACAATGCTAATAGCAATAAGGTCTTAATAATAAAACGGAAAAAAGATCCCTTCAAAGATTATTTTTCATTGCCAGGAGGATTTGTTAATGAAGGGGAGAAAGTAGAAGATGCAGTAAAAAGAGAGGCAGAAGAAGAATTATTGGTTAAAGTAGAACCAATTGATATTTTAGGTGTTTATTCTGATCCAAATCGAGATCCAAGAGGACACATTATGTCTATAACTTTTATAGCTAAAATCATTAATGATGAGCCAAAAGCAGGAGATGGTGTTGCAGAATTACGATGGCTTGAAATTAATGATTTAAAAAATATAAAACTTGGATTTGATCATTCAAAAATATTAACGGACTATCAGACATGGCAGAAGAATGGAGGATCATATTGGTCTTCAAAGTAGGACATTTGACTAACCATTTAAAAAAATTCCAAGATTGAAATACTAGTATAATGATTTTATTCAATAATAGTATACAAGAAAAGTAAACGAAGTTGATGCAATAAAATGGCCATGTAAAAGTTGTAAAAAAAGGATTTTTACATAATAGCAATTGTCTATAATAAAGGAAATCAATAACGATAGTGACATTGACAAGATACACAAGGAAATTACAGGCATTTAAATTATAATAGCACATCTTATCAACTGCGATCTATTATAAAGGATGTTAATAATTAGAAAATAATGAAAAAGACTAAAACTAATACTACTATTAGTTTAGGAATAAAGAGTAGAATGATCCGATTAGCAACTCTTTTAGATAAATGGTCAAGATAAATAAATGAATAAATATAGTTTTTTTTAAAAAATTTTTCTTTTCTTCTAATGTATTCTTTTTTCTATTATAATAGATAGAAATATTTTGCAATTACTTTTCTACTAACATCTAAATATTATTGTATAACTTTAATAAGTTTTTGTTACTTTCGATGACGATTTTTGAATTATAAAATTTTGTTAAAATCAGTTGATACATCTTTGAGTCTGTATACTGATAGGTTCAATAACATTTTTCAAGATATAATTCTGAGAATAAATGCAAATAGTTACAAGATTCACTAATGAAAATGTGAAAAACATCCAATAATAAGATAAAATTTTGAATAATTCATAATTTTTATTTCTAGCAAACTATAATGGCGTGAAAAGTATATTTCCTCAGAGACTATGACAATTAATTTATCTAAGATATAGAATAGATATATCTTTTAAAATATACTTATACTATTGTGATAATAAGATTAGAAGATTCATTTATCAAACTAGCACAGCAATTGGGTAAAACATTTTCAGAAGCAGAGAAGCACCAATTAGCAGAACTTATCTCCAATAGTATAACCTATGATAAACTACGATCTATTATATCTGATCAAGAAAGAGATAAAGAACGATCAAAACCAACTGTAATTGAATTAGGGAATATTGGTGAAAGGTATTTTGCTTTGAATGTTTATTATAATGAAGATCAAATGGACGATAACATACCATTGTCTATTAGGGAATTATTGCCTACAATATCTCCTGTTCAGATAGATGTTATGGCTAATATGTCACAAACAACTTCAGAGAATGATACAGGGCAAAATTATATGAAAGTAGCCCAAGTTTATGATGATGGTGATATTCATTCACATTATGTCAATGAGGTTATAGAAGAAGATAGTGGAATTGTGCCTATAGATGATACATAAAAATGATAACGTATTATATTAGATATTAGTAGAGAGAATCATAGTAACTAAATATCTAAAATTTAATAAAAATATTATAGGAATCATGAGATTATTGTTGTATATTTTCAATTATTTTAGTAGCTTCATCATAGCTAAAAGCTTTTAAAGTTATAGTACGTGCATTACCTTGACTTTCAATAGATAATAAACAAGACATCAATGTTTCGTCACTAGGAGCTTCTACTATTGATACTCCATCATATTTACCAAATGTATAATATGTACCAATTAGTCTACCACCAGCATTTTCTAATTTAGATTTAAAAGCATCGGCTCGTTTTGGAGATTCTTTTACATTTTTTATTCCTTGATCAGTATAATTCCAGAGAATTACATAGAAAGACATTAAATGTTGATAAAATACGCAAGATATAACCTTATCGTTTCAATTCAATAACTATTATTAATAAACAACTTCAATAATTTGTTAAACAGTAATTTCATAACTATTTATAGTATAAGGTTGATTTATATAACTAAAGTTTAAGAAATTAATAGTAATATCATAAAATTTCCTTTTTCAAAAATTGCAAATAATAATATCTTTTTTACTTAAAGAATTAAATAAATTGAAATCTTTATTATTGTATCTAACTAAATCAATAGTTATAATAAATTTAAAAGATTACATTCCAAAATAATCTATTTTGTATTTTCTGAACTACCTAATTGTATTAAAATCAATTGATACAACTGAGTCCATTTACTTAAATAACCAATTACTATTCCACTTAAATAAACC
>DATFBJ010000128.1:0-3916 GCA_035253885.1 Nitrososphaeraceae archaeon | reverse complement strand
CATTCATATAATGATCTTAAGAAGTTTTCTTTGAATTTTACCCAGTCAATCAGAAAAACTTTTTATTTGAATATTTCATGTCACTCAGAATTTTTTTTTTCCTGATCAATGCTACTGCACCTCAACGTTGATGATCAGGTAACAACAAGTTTTTAAAAGACTTGGTTAAGACAGTAATAAAATGTTTAGAATTATTAAGTGTTTTATACAACATAATTGCTTATAGCATTTTGATTTAAAAGAGAAAGTAAAGCTCTTAGTAGCACTGTATTATTTATATTTTTAAGAATTTATTACCAACACTATCTTTTACAGTAGTATTACAACAAAACATGAATTTTTTATCTTATCCATCTATTTATCTATTAAATAGACTTTGTATAATCAAGCATTCTAATTCATAGAAAGTTACAATGTAGTTTTGATAAGCTAGTTTTGGTTTGGTATAATGGTCATTTAGTTTCAAAAGTAAATATATACAGTATATATTGATGAGTGTAAATTATATAATTTAATTAAAGAATTTGTTTGATTTTTATTATTCTTATCTTTTAAAAATTCTCAATAGGATTGGTAACTTTGTGAAAAAATCTTAATAAATTTTCAGCTTGCATGATCATTTATTCATGTAATTATAAATCTCTTATAAATTGAAGTCTATAAATTAAGTGTTTATTATTATTAATTATATTCTTTTTATTTTATTAATAATACTAATGTGTCTTCTTATATTTTGTTTAAAATCTATATACTGTATTTTTCAAATTTTTTTGGTCTAATCTTGAATATTTTGTTAAAAGAAATAAAAGTCTTTAGATTCATTCTTTCTATTTATTTTTATAGATTCATATTTTGGAATAATAAAAATTGTTTCTGTAATAACCTTTTTCTATTGATGATTTTTCTAAATTTTCTCAAAATTTTATGATTAATTTTGGCAAGATTTTATTATAGGTTTATTATAATTTTGGCAGAATTTTGTCAATTTTGACATTTATAATAGATTTTGGCAGGTTTCAAATTTCGCTACCTTTTAATAAGACTTTAATATAGTTTTGGCAAGTTTCGCTTTTCAGTGTTTCTCCAATTTGCTAAACCCCTTAATTTTAGCAAGTAATCTTAGGTGACATTCAGGAAATGGTATATCAAGATCAGGATTAAGATTAGTTACTAATGAATCTAGATATTTTACAACATTATTCATTGATTTCTCATCATCTTTCATTTTATTTCAATCAATAACCAGAGCATCTTTCCTTTTTTGCCAAGTGATCTATTCGATCACATTTATAACATCTTTGATCGTCTTGTTAGCTATCATGATTACCATGATTATTGTAATTATTTTGACTATTATAATTTCTGTCAGATTGTTGTTGTGCAATTATTCTTCTTGAATTCCTTTAGTTATACAATTCTTTATTTATTGGTGCTATCATATACGCTTTCAACTGCCTTGGCTTGTTCAATTGCTTGGTTCACAGTTATAAGCATAGCTTATTGAATGGGCACAATAAATTCAGCTTTCAATCCCTCCATGAATTTGTGAATACGATCCAACTTAATTCTTCATCCTTAAGGATCAATATGCTTTCATAATTCTGAAATTGCAGCAATATACACTCTTTAACTGTTTTGCCATTCTTCTGCTTTTGACTTCTTAATTGGTATTTCCATTGGAATTCGTGATCTATTACTATTTTTTGTTATGAATAACTTGAAAGAATTACAAAATTTGTCTTTAAATAGAATAACAAATAAGATTGTTAAATACATCATATTGTCCTAATATATAATCATTTTTTGATTGAACCAGGTAAGCGCAGTTCCTTTTAGATAGAAGGTCTTGATTTCCTGAAATTCAGAAAAATCCACCAATCGATATTCTTTTAGTTCAATCCCTAAGTGAAAAAGTGGTTCACATCAACAAAATGTTATCCTATCATCAGCTCTTTTGTATTCGCATCTGCATCAAGCCATTTCTATTCACTTTGTGGCATTTAGATACTTTTTAAAATTTGTTGGTTTCTATCAGTTTATACTGTCTGTTAAGATGATTCAGCCAACTGTAATATCCTTTCAATCATTTTATTGGGTTTTCCTTTGGGATTGCATAGATGTTCTATTTGTCTATTAAAAGTTTTGATTACTGTATATTGCGGGCCATAGTATCCCGAGTACTTTGCAAAAATCGGGGGCTTGATCCTGTACCCCTGGGTACTAAATAATCCCTAAAAAATCTGTTTTTTACGAATATCTCGCGATCTACCGGTCCAATCTGAGCGATCTTTTTTTTTATTTTGAAGAACTCAATGTGAGCTATTAAACAAAAAAAAGATGACTCAAATCTGATTACTGGATTACAAGATAATTTGTAAAATACCCCTGGGTATTATACAATTCTATGAAATTTTTTAGAGAGGGTACTATGCATAGGGGGTACTATAGCCCGCAATATATGGTAGTTTGTTAGAAACTTTACATTTGTGAAAAATCAGCTACTTGTTGAGAGTCAGATCTTTGAAATTGGATGTTACTTTCCTCTAACCGTAGCAAATAATCTGATTTTTAAAACTTTCAATATCATTACACATTTTTCATATATTGGTGATAATTAGATTAGTTAAAAAGATAATATTAGAATATGAAATATTTAACTTTAAAAATGGTTAAAATTAATACATTTAACCTTAAAAATAAGAAAATTTCTGCTCATAACATGATGTTAAATTACACCCCTCTTAAAATCATGTGACATACTATATAAATTAAAAATAAAGTTTATCGTAAATATATAAAAATTATGCTGCAGATACTTGTTCGTACGTATTAACATGCTGATTATTCTGTTTAAACCTTGCAGATAATCGTTAATACTACGTTGCTTTCCCTCTAATAATTACGCTGACTTTCAGCCGATGCAAATCATCGCCGTGAAAGCGTTATACATCAATGACTTTCACGCAATATAAACGCAAAATATTTGTATTAGCGCGCAATCCTTATGGAGGCTCCGCCCCCATACCCCCGAGAGATATTTATCATATAAATGAAACTTAAATGTATCATTATTATATTCTAATAAAAAGCAATAATATTACAATGTGTTACAAGTTCTAGCATTATAATTTATATGCTTGAATTTTGCTGCAAGTTTTGCACATTATTCTCCTTACCAGTTTTACTTTTCTTTTTTCCAATTTCTACAGATGACTTAAAGCACGATTTTTGTGGCCTCCCTTTTTAGCTACATGTTGTAATGATTCCTGAATATCTTCAGTACTATAAACTATATTATTAGATTCAAATAAAACTTTATTACCAAATTGCAATAAATTTAAACCTTTAATGTGTAAAGCTAAGGATACAAAGATATAAGTTAAAATTATTAATTAAGCAATAACAAAACATAAGCACAAAACTTATAAGACAAATCATCAATATTAATTTCAGCTACATCAGTACTTGAAAGATATAAATTCGTCTCATTAGAAGCTTCATTAATATTATTTTCAGTTATCAAAGTATTCGAAAGGTGAAAATTCAACTCATTAGAAGCTTCATTAATATTCTCAGCCATCAAAATATTCGAAAGATGCATATTTAACTCATTAGATGCTTCAGATATCTTATCAATATTATTTTCATTGAAGAATTTATTTGAAACTTGAACATTTAAATCGTTATGCATTATTAAACAAATCATAAAAGAATGTAAATACAAATGGCAGAACGAAAGAAATATGTAAGCGTGAGAGAAATCAGAAATAGTCACTGGTTTGATATCTAATCACATGATTTATCATATGATTACGTAACAGTGTGATGATTTTACTTAAGTTAAGTGTAGAATAGTTCTAAAAATAAAAATAGTTAAAAAGTGATTTATTTAGATAATCCATTTAATCCTATATTA
>DATFBJ010000127.1:0-8354 GCA_035253885.1 Nitrososphaeraceae archaeon | reverse complement strand
ACAGTAAAATCAAAACACTCATTAGAATCCACTTCTAATTCGGTTCCATCAGTAAAAATAACTAATAGGCAGCCATATTCATCTGCACACTTAATATCCTTAACAGTTTTACCTATTAATTTCTTATACTTTTCTTGAGTTTTCAGTCTACGTAATTCTAAGAAAGGCTCTTCTGGTTGATAACCATCTTCATATTCTAGGGGAGGCATATTATTATTCTCCTTAAATGAACATATTTATTAGCACCAATAGCAACCAAACTATTAGCGTTCCGGTTAAAACAAAAAAGAAATTTAGAGATTCCCCAATATCCCTAAATTTACCTTCAACCCATTTAGGATATTTCTTATATACTAAATACCAAATCTCTTTTCCAATCTTTCTTAGAATAGTTTCTAGTCCCTTGATAATATAATACCCATATACCATAGCTAATAGGACTAGGGACATTATTAATAGGAAACTTAGTGGATGGTATGCACTACTGTTCATTTCTTTCCCTCTTTTCTTTATTTCTCTTGCTAAATTCTTTAACCATTTGTCTGAAAGAATCGGGATTAAATTCAGGATATTTCTCCAGAGTTTCATCTATTTCTTTTTTTCTTAAATCATCAAAAGAAATAAATTTCATCCTATTGTTATTTTCCACGTCAAAGGCTATATAAGGATTGAATAAAATCCCAACAATCCTCTTAGCCTCCTTCTGCATTCTAAATTTTACTTTATTTGTGGGCATTTTTACTATCTCTATTTTTCTTTATAAAATAGAATCTCCCCCTTAAAATTAGTATAACTTCCGTCAATGTGCCAAGAATCTCAGCGTGGTAATTAACTTCTGTTATATCCAATAAATCAGTAAAATCATTTCCATCATCTGTTTCCCCTAAAATAGCTCTCAGAAATCCAGCAGCCATTTCTATTATTTCTAGTCTATCTAGAATATACAAAGCGTCTGGATTTACGTACGCTAGTATTTTACCTTCCATTTCCATTCTCCTTGAATTTGCTAAATATTTCTTTATCAGCATCTTCTATAAGTTTTTTAGCCTCTTTATCAGAATACCCCAAAGAAGCTAATTTCTGAGTCAATTCTGCATACTTTAAATTCCCCTTTTTATATGCATTCAACCATTCTTCAACAAGTTTACTGCTCATTTATTTTATCCGCTCTAATAAATACATTGATGTCTAATATTTCATCTTTCCTAGTAGACCATTTTCCAATTGTAATTTCCCTCAATTTAGGATTGATGAAATTGAAAAACAATTCATTTATTTGTCTGGTAGTAATACTACCTTCATAAGTAGCACGATTAGTTACAATTCTAATAGAAAGTCCGTTCATTTTTTATATTCTCCTAGAAATCAAATATGTCTCTGCCAAAGATTATTCCTATACCAAAGAATAAAAATATTGGCAGGCAACAATATATTTCAGAATTTACTGAAAACCCGAGGGAATCAAAAAATATTACCACAAATAATAGTAATATTATTGTAGCGATAAATAAAAGTATAGCTAATTGCTTATTCATTTAACCTCTCTACAGTAACTCTAACTGGAATAACTTTAGTAAATATATCTTTTTGATATCTATTTAAACATCTAGATAGATGATATTTAGCTACTTCTTCTGAAAGATATAAAGCTAATGTAATATCCGTTACAAAATAAGTTCCCATTTTGTAGAATCTATTTTCCTCGTCATTAGTTATGACATATCTTATATCTTGAATTATAGGTTTATTCTGTTTGCCCATCAGCCTGCCCTTTTTCCCATTCTATATATTTATTCATGATTTCATTTTGTACTTTAATTTGGTCTGTGCCATAAAAAATCCTAGAATCAATTTCTAGAGGAAAAAAGTTATTCATAAAAGCTTGACCATACCTTTGATGAGGATATCCTCCAGCAAAGAATTTCTTTCTAAAATCTTCGTATTGTTTTGGAGTAATTTTATGCATCTTCTTTCTCTTCCTTAAATTCAGAAATCGTCCCATTAATAGAAATGGTCACTCTTTCTTCTACGCTAACTCTATCAACTAATTCTGTATCAAATATACAGTCAAATTTAGTAGGATAAAATGGGTGTATGAGAAAGAAATAAATTTTTCCTAATATTTCAATATTAGCTAATATTCCAGACGTACTATGGGAACCTTTTACAATGAGCTCTACAGTTTGTCCAGATAATTTAACCAAAATATCGGAAAAATTTTCTTTCTTATTTCTTTTGGTGAAATTTCCTTTAGTCATGTTTTCTCCTTTAAGTAATTGCTTACAAGAGACTACCAAACTTAATTGATAATCTCTTGTAAACACCCCCTCTTTTACTATTTACTTTTTATTCTTCTTACCGTTATTATTACCACCATGTTCTGTGGTATTTTCGTGTCCAGAATTAGTATCGGGATTAGAACCTGAACAGGTTTCATGGCCTTGGGAATTAATATTATTTCCGTGAGGGCAGTCTTTCCCATCATCTTCTGGATTATCACCATTTGGAGTTTCTGTTGGATTTTCAGTAGGATTATCGGTAGAATTATCCGTAGGAATTGGAGTAGGAGTTAAAATCACAACAGGATTTCCCGTAGGAATTTCTGAAGCAGGAACTTCTGTAATTTCTAGTGAAGGTGGAACATTATTATCTTCCTCCACATTTACAGAAACCAATTCTTCAGTAGGGGAAATTAAATTAACTAGAGGATTATAAAGAACTGATTCCTCAGTTGATTCACAACTTCTAATTACTTTAACTCCTCCTGTTTCATATGCTGTTACTGGCTTATTAAATAACATAAGTAACAGGATCACAATCACAGCAACAGCAAAAAAGAAAAGTTTCTTGTACATTATATATATCTCCTTAGTTTGATTTGAATGGATGATAATTGGCAGTTTAGTGTATTAAATCTTCATAGTAACTCCTATTCTAGCAGTGAATTTCTACTACGTTAATCAACAAATGTTAAATTTAAATAGACGTTTATTTCCACACTTCCGTCTAGATTAACTATATTAGTGATTTCAGTTACCCTAAATTGTATATCATAATTTGGCTGAAAAACAACAGTTTCTCCGCATCTAGGAATAAATATATGATTAGGGAATGGAATTTCAGCCATTCCTATAAATTCTTTAGTATCCCTATGTCTGTAAATAACTTTATTCATGCTATTCTCCTATAATAGTTCGCCTAATTCTACTTTCTCATAAACATAGCAATCATCAAAATCATCTATTTCTACATCAATATTATGAACTTCTTCTCCCTTAATAGAATCTAAGAGTAACTGTTCCGAAGGAAATACTCCACGAAAAGATTTCTCATTATCTAGATGGTTTTTGGGAACAAAATATAATATAAATAGTGTCATATTTATTTAACCTTATAAATAACGGTTTCAAGCCTACCCATTTTTTCTCTAAGCTTTCTCAAATTTAGTTCTTCTTTTCTATCTCTATAAGTGTTAAGCAATTCCTCGTATGGATCATAAACTTCCACTAGAAAAGATTTGGGACGCATTTTTTCAAATAAAACGTTTACTAAATTAATATAAGATTCTGGTTCACTAATTGGATGATATAAATACAGTAAATCATATTCATTGTACTTATCGAATTCAAATGCATCTCCGTGAATTAAATTTAAACCAAACAGTTTAGATTTTTCTATATAAGAATCTAAATACTCTATTCCATCAGCTTTTTCAACAAATTCTTTTGCTAATATAACTTTATCCCCATACCCAGCACCAACATCTAGCATAGATTTTATATTAAACTTTTTTACTAGTTTAGCAATGATTTCACAAAAACCTTGAGGGTCAAAGGGAATATATGGAAAATATCCCTTCTTTTTACCTTCAACATAATAGCAGGAATCTAAATCTACACCATCTATAATATATCTTAAATCCCCCCAAAACATAAATTTGCTTCTCAAAACACATTCTTTATAAATATATGCCCATTCAATCAGAGAATGTGTAGAGATTATTTTATCTTTATCCTCAGTCTCTCCTCCAAATTTTTCTGGAAAATCCATCTTCTCAGATAAGATAGCATTTATAGTTTCTTGAACTTTTTCATTCATTTTTTATTTTCCTTTCTAATAAAGCACCCGATTTGGGATTCGAACCCAAATTTAAGGATTAGAAGTCCTTTGTTCTATCCATTGAACTAATCGGGCATATACTTCTTTTATTAATAGGAGAAGATGTGAATTATCACTAGGGTTTGTCCTAATTCAAAGTAAAAGAACTTTTAGAAAAACTTTGACATATAAATTTACTTATCCTTCTTTTCAGGAGGAAGGAATACCAGAAGAAAAACGATAGGAAGTAGGATTAAACCTGCTAAAATCAGTAATGGTGTTAAAGCTTCCATTTCTTTCAATCTCCTTTCTTTAGAATTTATTCGTCCTTATTTTCTCCACCAACTCTCCCTAATGCACTAAATCCTACCATTAGGGTAAATAAAATAACCAGAGTAATTAGAAACCAGGTTTCACTGGAAATTTCAGGCATTATTTCCTCTTCTTACTTCCAGTTGCTCTCTTAACTTTCTTTAAAATCTGAGCATTTTTCTTTCTGGAATTCTTTTCAATTTTCAGATTCTTGGAAGATTTAGATTTATTCTTTCTGGTAATTCCTACCCCTCTAGTTTTATTTCCATGCTGAGGAGTAGCTTGATGAAATATTTGGCGAGAAAGTCTAACGCTCAATTTCTTTAATTCTCTCTCTGCCTCTTCTAGTGAAAGAGTTTTGTCCATTTTATTTCTCCTAATTATCTATTCTGATTTAGAATAGTAATGTTGCTGCACCGTATAAACAAAGCATTAGTGCAATAAACACTATAAAAGAAACAAAATTGCTGGAAATTCCATCCCCAGCCTCTTTATTAACGCTGGGTTTAACGGAAACAACACCATGTGAAGTATATCTTCCAGTATTTCCCATATTTCTTCTGCTTGTCATTTTATATCTCCTTAAATTTAACTATTAACTTTTCCAGATAAGATTTGCATAAACAACTTCCAACTCGTCATTGTACATTTCTTCAACTACAGTGACAAAAGGAATTTGTTTAAACCAAGGGGTTTCATTCCCTATACAAAGGGAAAAAACTTTCTTGCCAATCTTGATTTTTATTTCCATCTTAACTTCTCCTTTTAGTGAATTTTCAATTCTATTACTGTTTCAGCCTCGGATACAGTAATTTTTGCTACATCTTTCAAAGAAAATCCAACTGCGATTCCCTTTAGAAAGAAAACTTTTTCTCCACCATAGTCTATACAATCTAGTTCACCAGACGAATAAATATTACCGTCTTTAGTAACAACATGTTTCGCTCTTAAAAGAAAAATTAAGAGAGTTTCATATATTGTTTTTTGTTGACTCATATTAACTTCTCCTTTTTCCCCACACATTCCATAGTGAGGATTTATCATAATCGTACTTTGGGTTAAATATTTGAATTATTTTTTTGATGAATTTAGTCATCCCTATCTCCTGTAAGCCACTCATTAATTTCTTTATTTCCAGATTTTGCTGAGCTAAATCCCTTTACAACAAGATAAAGCCCAACAACAGTGACTAGAATTATAGCAACAATTTCCATAGTTATCTCCTATCTAATATTATAGAATACAATTAGTAAGATTACCATAACCAGCACAAACACAAAAAACAAAAAGTTTGTGCTAATTACCCATTGTCTTTTTACAGACTTTCTTCTTGCCTTAAATAATCCAGAAGGATATTTAGTTTCTTCCTCCTGTTTTATTTTCTTGAATAATTTCTTGATAGTATCACCAACGGGTTTTTCTTCTTCATTATTATTATCAGGCATTGGTTCCTCCGAATAAATCTACTAAAGTATTTGCATGGAATAGAGTGTATTCCTCCTCTAATTCCTGCAAAAAGATTTTATCTAAATCATATAGCCTATTTAGAAGGAATTCTTCAAATTCTTCTTTTAAGGCTATATGATTTTCCGAACAGAACAAATCAAAATTACTCATCAATAATTTCCAATTCTAGACTAAATGGAGCCTCAAACTTTATTTCTTTTCTCTTATGCATATTATATTCTGGCTCCAAGTGTGTAATCAATAAATTTTCCCAAAAAGTTAATTGGGAAGGATAACAATAGAGAATTACTCTAAACTCAAAAATATCATCAGGAAACTTATTTACAATTCCTATTTCCCCAAAATCGTACTGCAATTTTTTGTTTGCGTGTTTACCTTTTAACAAATCATCCCAATGCCTGTGGAATCTTTTATTTAAATCCGTAGCTTTTCCTATATATCTCCTCCCATTAAATTTATTCACAATTTCATAAACGCCGGAATTTCCTGATTTCAGGGTACATAGATTAACATTCTTATTGTGCTGTTCACCAATAAAAATATTCATTGTACCGTATATGGCAATATCTGATTTAGGAAACTTATTCATTATATATTCCTTATAAATCTAAATATTTTTCAACAAAATTCTTAGACTCAGATAAACTCATATATCTGCTTCCGAAATTATCCCTAGCCTCTAATTCATAACCAAATCTTTTGAAAATATCTGGATAAAGCATAGACATGGAGCGAGTTTTTTTGATATTTTCAATCTTACTGAATTTACCATCTATAGGCAAATGATTATCCAAATATTCCTTTACTTTCTCTAAATCAGAAGTATATCCTTTTTTCAGAGATATAGTAAATTCCAAACTAAAATCAAAGGGAAGCTTTACTTTCATTCTATCTCTCCTGGATTCTTTATCAAATAATCCCTAACTTCAGAAGGAACAGTTTGATAATAAATCATTTTTACAGTATAGTTATTCCTAGTTGCTTTGGATAGTAATTCTATCCTTTTGTTATAATTAGTTTTTTCCCACATTTGTTGAATTACTTCTTCAATTATTTTTCCCATACAAACTCCCTAATATTGTCTACCCCTGGAAAATTTAAAGAACTTTCCACAGGCAGCCTAGATTCCTTCGAATCAAATATAGCATAATATAATTCAGAAGGTTTAAATGGTTTTTGTTCTTTTGCATATCCGTGCATTTCTGGATGAGCAGCAAATTTCTTTCTAACTAATTTTGCTATTTGAATTTCTGTTTCCCCGTCTGATAATACTACCATAGTAGTAATTCTAGTTCCCATTGGGAATGGAGAATTAGGATGCCCAATTGTTATATAAATTGCTTTACTAATAACTGGGGAATATTTATCTTTATTCATCCTATCATCTCCACTTTAGCAATGTCTGAAATTATTGTCAAATGTTTCCAAATTTCATTTAATTCATTTCCATTTGGAAGTACACAAGTTAATTGCCTATCTCCTGTTATAGATGCAACAAAAGAATTTTGCATTATCTTTACATAAAGTTCAGCAGGCAATTTAGTGTATTCATCAATTATCAAAGTACTGCAAGTCTTTTGTACTTTAATCCGTGCGTTCATATTGATACTCCATTTTATAGCAATAATCGCTAATGTAATTTAGGAAAACAAATCCAGCTCTTCTATATATTCTTTGTGCCTGTTCAGAAATAAATGGAACCATTAACCAAATAAATTGGATCCCAAATTTTTTACCAAATTCTATAATCCAATTTATTGTAGCTGTGGCTACACCATTTCCTCTATATTCCTCTAGAATATATAAATTCTCAATATACATATTACCAGTATCAGTAAATGATAATTCTACTCTGCCTAATGATTTTTCTTCTAAATCATCAGAATAATGAATATGATAGGCAATAATATTCCTGCCTTTACCATAAATCATTTCAGGAACTAATTGTACTTCCATTTTCTTTCTCCTGAATCAGCTCAAATCCAATTTCGAATAATTCCTGTTTTATTTCCTCTATGATTTCTAAATCATTAGGCGTGACGTTAAATAAAAAAAATCCTGTTTCACTTCCAATCATTTGACCGAAATTTTCATGAAAGCAAGATAATTCTTGAATTACATTTTCAGGCAATTTAGGTAAATCTTCATTGCTGAAAATAAAATAATCGTAAATATCGTTTTTCTCGATTTTATACTTCATTTTGACCTTAAAACAAAAAATCCCCAATTAAGGGGATTCTTATATTTTGTCTATTTTATTTTATAACCACCTCAGTTAATTCAGGATGGTCTTTTTTACAATTATGGCAAACATGTCCATTTTTATCATATCCTATTTTATATAGAGATATTTCATTTTGGGAAAAAATCCCGCCGCAATAATAACATTTTGCCATAAACTCAGTTATCAATTCTACTATTCCTGTTGGAATATAATATTTCTTTCCTTCAAATTCTATGATTTTCAATATATCGTT
>DATFBJ010000126.1:0-2584 GCA_035253885.1 Nitrososphaeraceae archaeon | reverse complement strand
AAGAAGGTAAACAACAGGATTTAATATATCCAAAATAAAGGTAATATAGTATTGATATTAACTAATAAAATTAATTTAATTAATTTTTTTAGATAAATTATATTTTTACTTCTAGCAACAAATTATTGAATTTTCTCTTAACATCGTCTCGTTGACCTTGAGGAACTTCAAAGTATACAATCCAATCTACAAGACCAGTCTTTGGATCCCTATCTCTTTGTGAGCCATGAATCAACATTACAATCTCTAAGTAGAATTAAAAAATTAAAAAATAAAATAGAAGTTTAAGTTATTATTTTTTTATGCTTTAAAGTCTTTTGGAACGATTGTTTGATCTGGCCTATTTGCAACATAACTGCTTACAATAAGACCATATTTTACAGCATGTTCTGTTAACAATCTTACCATGTCTGGAGCAGTAGATTTTTTCCAATCACCTTGAAGTTCAGCCATTATAGGAAACCATGTCATTATTTGGGCTCCAGCCTGAATCATACGAGAAATTGCTGCTTCCCGTACAGTCTGATTAAGTGTACCAGAACCATCTATTGCAGCAACTACATCATATCCTGCTTCTATGGCAGATAGAGTAGGAAAAGCAACACATACATCAGTGAGGATCCCAGATATGATGAGTTTCTTGCGTCCTGTAGCTTTCACTGCTTTTACAAAATTTGGGTCATCCCATGCATTTATCTCACCTTGTCTTTTTATTATATTAACATCCGGAAACATCTCTTTCAAGCCTGGTGCTATTGGACCGTTTGGCCCCTCTTCATAACTTGTTGTTAAAACTACAGGCATTTTGTAGATCTTTGCTAATTTTGCTAGAGCCGTGACATTATTCTTTAATTCTACTTCAGACCAATCATTAACCAAAGGTAAGAGACCTGTTTGATGATCTACAAAAAGGAATGCTGCGTTATCTGGAGAAAGTCTTTCATATTTAAATGAATTTTTTTTTGTTGAATTCATTTTGTTGTAAAATATAACAACAGCAAGAAAATATTTAAGTTTGAAAGTATTTTGGAAATTACTTGGTCACAATTTTATTACTAACAAGTAATTAATTAACTAAAAAATATATTATTCATTCATTTTCCTCATTGTTCCAGTAAATCCTGGTATTAGATCCATAATTGCAAGATTTAGGGTTGATGGTAGTATTAATATTAGAATAATTCATTTCTTAATTATTTCTCTCATTTTCTATTTGTTCTAAATTATATAGACATTCTTATACCGAATTAATTAATGTGTGTTCTTTCAAGATTAATTTCAATAATATATTGTTTTTCATCCAAAAATCTATTAATAAGATTTGGTTCTTCAAATCTTTTAACTTCTACTCTTGGTTTGATACCTAATTCCTTACATGCTTTATATCTATAATGTCCATCCAAAATTACATTATCTTGATTTACTATTATTGGATAAATTAATCCATGTTTTTTTATTGATTTCTTGAGTCTTTCATACTCCCATTCTGTTAATGGAGTCATTATACTAGCATATTCAGGATTAATCTTAAGATTAACATCATCTTCAAATGAAATCATTTCTTTTTGTTCTTTAAAAAATCAGTTAAAGCGTCAATAATAACTGCAGTAACGTTGGTATCATGATCTAAAGCATATTGTTTGGCTTCCTTAACCAAATCTCTAGGCAATAACCAAGTAGTTTTAATTTTATTAGGATCTTTAACCAAAAGCGCTCTTAGCATACCTTATATACAGTATATTAATTATATATATCTTGCGTATATACGGTTTTACAGGAATACGGTAACATTATATATGCCGTATTACCTTATATACAGTATGCAACAATTAACAATTGAGCATAAAAATCTTGAATCAAACAAGAAAAAAGATAGCCATGAGAGCAAGGGAATGGTCCTTGCTATCTCACGCAGAACGTATAGATTGCAGAATTCAAATACATTTTATGTAGAATCTGAATCCACAGATAATGTATACTACTTTGTCAGATATGAACCTTCTTTCCAATGGTGTTCATGTTTAGACAATTCTACAAGACATGTAAAGTGTAAACATATTTTTGCAATAGAATATGCAATCAGAAAAGGAACTCTACAAGATATTGATAAACTACCTGCAGAAGCCAAAAGATATGGTGCAATAACTGTATCTAAACCATATGAGGAAGACGACTATGACTTCTAATATTCCTACTTTCCAGAATGGTAACAAATATTTGGAATGTATCTTAAAGAGAGGAGATCATGAGTACGAAAGCCTCGATAGACAACAAATTTCTAAAAATATTATCGAGGTTCACGTAATCTGTATTGAGTGTGGTCACGAATCCAATGTCTATCAATATATCAAGATTTCAGAAATTGACTTATAATAAGAAAAAAGATAAAAATAAAAGAAGAGGTAGTAGAAGGAAAATGAAAATTAATCGTTATACTACTTTATTATTTATTCAACCATTCCAGGAGTATGAATAATTTGATGATATCTAATTCTTCATTGATCTGTCCATTTTGTAAATCTACTAAAATCTACAAACATGATAAGGGTGAAAGAATCTGTGAGATTTGCAGTTATGCGTGGAC
>DATFBJ010000125.1:0-2065 GCA_035253885.1 Nitrososphaeraceae archaeon | reverse complement strand
TTACAATATCATTAATAATAGTTATAAATAAATTTCAAAAGAGTTAGGCTCTAGGATTCTACTTTCGCTGATTATATGATATACAATTTATAGACATTTCATGTTTTAGTTTAACCCTTATTTTACAACTTTGAATTATATAGTAGTTTTCTTAATATCTACTTTTGATTGTGAAATATTTTGGTTGTCCATCTTTTGCTTTTTAAAAAGTATTGTTAGTATAATGGCAATATATTGGGTTAAAAATATAGTAGTTTTATAGTATAATGTCCTTTATTATAATAATAATGATAAATTTTACAAACTTAAAAATGAAGAATAGGAGATTAAATTTATATGGCATACGTTTCTGATAATCCAAATTTCACGGAAAAAAGATATAATACTGTTTATAGGGAAGGCGATGTTACTGGTGAATCTGCCGATAATGTTACTACAAATATAAAAAAAGCGGCTAAATTGGCTACTCTACTTGAAGGAATTTCTTTTCCAACAAATAAAGAAAGAATAAAAGATCATCTAAACAGATTATCACCTTCTATGGGGAATAGGATTAATGATATCTTGGAAGCCATTCAGAATAACTTAGATGATAATGTAGAATATAATAGTACATATGAAATAGAAAAAGCTGCAGGATTAGTTGAACAACAATAGAAAAAAGAAGATAAAGATTGGTATTATAAAGTTCATCTTGTTTAACGAATGAAAATCTATTAACTTTATTGTAATATATTAATAATTAATAACTCTTTAAATCAAATCTATATTTGAAGAATTATGTTAAAATATAAACATCATCAGATATTTAAATACAAATTTTTAGTTATTTAAATACTATTTTTTAGTTTATTTTTCCTATTAATAATTTAAGCACATTATTAATTGTAAATAAATATTAGTTCCTTTACAAATATACTTTTTAGAAATGACATAAGTATTTGTAGATAGCAATTCATCATACATTTCACCAAAGATTAATTTGGTTATATTTTGATTTATTGATATTGATAATTTTTGTATTAAAAATTCTTTACAATGTGTCTAAAAATTTTAAATTTGTAACTGGTTTGATGATATAATATTAATGCATCTTAAATTAAAGTATTTGTTATTGAATAAAAAATATTATATAATTTGTAGTTATTGTTCCTACTTTCCTTTTATCTCATTTCTATAGCTATTTTCTTGTCTAACTCCTTTCTTTTTATTATTTGGTTTCTCACTATTAAAGCCGAAACCATTGCAGCTCCACCTAATGCTACACTTGCAATTGCAAATATTTGACTACCATCGACAATACCTAATCCAGTTACCCCATACGTTCCACCTATAAATCCAAAAGTTATGTTATTTATGAAATTCATAACATGCTATACTATTATGTAATATATAAACTAGTGTCTAATATTATTATATAGTGCTAACCTTTTAATAATAGTATTTTAGGCACTATAGTCTTCATAATAGGCACTATTTATATATATCTTTATTGTAAAACTCCTATGCTAACTGAAAATAGCTATTATCAAAATTCATCAAAACTTTACATACTGTATTGTTCTCTTGCAGGATTTATTGCAGCATGGGCAATATCTGGATTACTTACATTAGTTGATTTTATATCTCAAACTCCACCTGGTACTTTCTTTGGAGTTATTGGTATTTCTCTAGGATTTTATGATCCAACTGTAGCTCAGTATATAGGCTTTATTTTGCATTTGTTAACAGGACTAACGGCAGGTAATATATTTGGACAAATATCTTTATTTTGGAAAGGCTTATCCCCATATAATTCTCAACATGGAATCATAATGGGAATGGTAGTTGGGATATTACTTTGGGCTATATTGTTTCTACCACTTGCTACTTTTATTATCCAACCACGGCTTGACTCTTTTGCTAATTCAATTACACCTAACCAATATGTATATAGTATTGCATCCCATTTCCAAGACTTGTATTACATTATAATAGGAGGTTCATTTATGTTTCATCTAGTCTATGGAGTATTACTTGGATATATTGCAGGTAGAATGTCTGAGGTACGAATCTTTCAACAACA
>DATFBJ010000124.1:0-2630 GCA_035253885.1 Nitrososphaeraceae archaeon | reverse complement strand
TGTGACTGAAGGTTTATCATTATATTCAAAATTCTTTCTTGAAATAATAACTGCTAAAACAGCAGCATTTTTAGCCCATACTTTATTGCCTTCATATAATAGATCAAAGAGTTTATTCCAACTTTCTGTATTTCTTTTTGCGTAGATAAACCTCCATGGCTGATTATTATATGATGATGGTGCCCATCTAGCAGCTTCAAAGAGTGACATCAAATCCTCATCATCTATATCTTCACCTGTCATAGATCTAGGTGACCATCTATTGATAAATAGGGAATTGATTTTGTGAGTTGGATTTCTTTTATGTTGTTCTATTTCTGAATCAAGCATAAGATGAGATATAAGAACACAGCAGTATAAAAATGCAAGTTTGTGAAGTTATTGAAAATTATTACTTTACTTATTTGATCATATCATCATAGCTCTAAAAAGACTGTATATGCAGTCTATGTTCAAAGAGAAAGTAGGATTTATTGTATAAACTCTGATAGATTTTATAATCATTTTATAGTATTACATGAATTTTATCATCATATACGTACTAAAGGTGGTATCCATAAAGGTTCAGAGAAATATGCTAATATGTATACAAAAAGTTTCCTACATTCTTATAAAAAAATTTTTACTTAACCAATTAATTTCACAAAATCACAGACAGTAAACAAATATTTACTAAAAATTAGTTAGGTCGGTTTTTTTTGTTCAGACCAATATATTCTACTATTCTTTCCACATTCATTGCATTTATGTAATGTTTCTATATCATCTCTATTAATTTTATATTTATTTGCTTTTGTATGTATATCATCTGGTTTTACAGCAATAAGTTCAGCTCCACAATAGATACAACTAAAATATTTAACTGTATTAGATGGCATCTGAAATCTATATATATATCATCTTCTTAATCTAAATTTATCTTCTTAAATTTTTTGAAAAAAACAAAGATATTCCTATATTTTTATTATTGTCATTGTTATTTTATTTTAAAACTATTGATTTATTTTTAAGTATTAAATTCTGAAACATTCTATATATTTTTTAGAAAGGATCCTAAATTTATGTTAAATTTGTTTCACATCCCACTGAGAAAGATACAAAAATGTAATTAATCATTGTATAATTTTTGTACTATTCAACTATTATAATGTATAATAATATTTGAAAACATATTAAACCTTATCATAGTTAGGCCAATCAGATATAAAGTAGCTTTAGAAATTAGAAATTTAACTTTTCTGACTTACATTTTATAGATAATAACAAATGAATTATTGTACATAAAGTATTTCTTAATATTTTATTTTGTAATCGTAATACTTTCATTTTTTATAGTTTCTAAATCAAATTGAAGTATTATATATATATATAAAATAATTTCTAGCTTTAGAATCTTTCTAATGAGAAAATTTTATGGTATCATGGATTGAATTAAAAAATAATAATAATAAAAAAATTGATATCATAGCAACTTGTTAATAAGTATAATAAAAATAATATTCTAATACTATTTTGATCTAATATAATTAATTAGAAAAATTAAAATCTTTATTATTTTTTCTTTACCCATTTATCATCTTCATTATCTTTTTTATATTTTTTCTTTACTGCAGACCAAGCTACTTTATGTGCAACTTCTTCAGCACTATCTTTCTTTCCTTCTCTTCTTTTATTTGGATCTTTATATTGTTCTAATGCACTACTATGAGCTTCTTTAAATATTTCTTGAGCATGAGAAGGAAGTTCATCTATTCTTTTCTTTGTACTTTCTGAAAGATCTTCTTTTTCTTTACCCTTTTTCTTCCTCATAATAAATAAAGTACAAAAAACTTATTAAAAATTAATATATTTGAATTACAATTAAGATGAATAATTATCTTTAAGACCTTTTTAAAATTGATCAGATTAATATATCTATATTCTAATAGATAAATAAATAAATAATACTTTTTACAGAATTACTTATTATGATTCATTATCATTGAGAACCTTTATTATTACTAAGAGATAGTTAATTTAATTCACAATAGCTTGTCCATTATTAATGATATAGTATAATAAACAAGTATCAATAAAGTTTAGTAGAATGTATGCAGACTTAAAAAGAAAATAATAAACACAAAGAATATTCACTTAATAATTATTTTACTATTATTTTATGATTTTATCCAATTAGCTACTTTGGGCCATAATTCTTTATGAGCTTGATCACTTATACAAAGAGAGACATGACCTCCAGGATGCTTCAAAACCCTTTTTTCTTTACTTGATATATAATCATTGATAGCAAGTGAGGACAATGGTGAAACAAGATCATCTTTTTCTGCCATAATTGATAAAACAGGTATAGTTATTCTATTAATATTTATTAGATTATCATTATTATTACCTTCTTTTGATGATTGTTTTTTATCTTCTTCTAATTTCATATTCCCAGTAATTAAGAGATTATTCTTATAGCAATCATTTATTATTTTTTTATATAATTTTCCTGGAATTGGAGGAGTATCATGAAGCCATTTTTCTACGTCAAAAAAAGTATTTATAAAGTCTTTATTGTCTAAATTTTTCCATAAAGTAAAATACTTTGCAAAGTTGGCTGGATTTCGCATGTTAAATACAAAGTCTAA
>DATFBJ010000123.1:0-6522 GCA_035253885.1 Nitrososphaeraceae archaeon | reverse complement strand
AATTCATCTGACATCTATCCTCCAGAACTGATCTGACATCTATCTTCTAGAATTCATCTGACATCTATCTTTCAGAATTTATCTGATATCTATATACTAGTCCTCAGCCAGAATTTTTCTGACATCTATATTAAATAAGCTCATCTCTGTTTGCAATCAGAATTGCCATTGCATTGTTTACTATTCTAAGCCACACAGCTACACTTAATGCATGTAAACTTATATCAGTAGATGGCATAATTTTATGTAAGATTATGCAAATTACATAATTTTACAGCAGAGCCATACACCTGCTAAATTATATTTGGTTTAAGCCAGAATTTTTCAGACATCTATCTTCCAGAATTCATCCAACATCTATCTTTATAATCTTATCAGATATCATCTGTTGGTAATCAGAATAATAATAATAATAAAATTTAATATTGGTGCCACCACCATCTGGATCGATTCCTCCTTCTATGATGCTACCTTCTCCTTCTCTTTCCACTTGAGCTGAAACTGGTCTCAGCGTTACTGGTACTAGAACTGCTAGTAAAGCTGCTTCTTCTTCTTCTTGAACTTCTACCACATTGCCACGCTTAACCTTATTACACAATAATGCATCTTCTCTCTCTCTCTGGTTAAAGATAATTACATTTAATCTACTAGAATGCGATAATCTTAGACATCTATCTTTATAATCTCTTCAGATATCATCTCTTGGCAATCAGAATTGCCAAGTTGCACATATCTGCCGATATGTACGTTTGCATGTGATAATTTAATAGTGTTTGATTCCCCACCACTATAGAAATGATGAGTCATATCTGCCCATATGAATAGTTTACTGCTCTAAGCCATACAAGCCACACTTATTACATGATAATGCATTAAATGCATAACTTACGTGAAAAAAAAAATTTTTATTTAGTAAATGATAATCTAACTCAATTACAAATGCATTAATTATGCTATATACATTATTGTACCAACCAAATAACATCTATAACCAAAGGACCCTCGGCCCTTAAACTTCTTTGTGTCAACTCAAACCTAAATAATTTGAACTCTTCCATGTTGATTTAAGATGTTGAAATAAATCTCTTCTTTTAATTTGCTCTTTAAGATCCTATTATTGACCAAAATTAATTCACATTCCTCATCATCCTTTGTTGACTGATCATTAGTTGGTCTGGTAATACTTTTGGTTAACATATAAAATCTGGAGAATTTCATCAAGATCATTTCCAGTTGATCTTAACTCCTTAATTAAGCATTCAATTAATAAATCTTCCTTGATGTTTACGAAGACATCATTCTTCTATATGGCCGAGAATAAAGGATCTAAAAACAAATAAATAATGCTGTATGTAAATATTTGTTTTAAATAACGATAAATTTGTATTAAATAATCACCTGAATTAATCCAAGATTCATCAGACATCTAAGTGTGAAACAATCTAATGACTTCTTATATTGTGATTATGAGGGTTTCTGTGTAATATACGGTCAATATTTTCGTACCTAGGGTACACTGCAGAAGGTTCATTCAACCATTTATTTTCCACATAACGAATCTTATCTGAAGCACTTAAGTTACCAGCACCTCCTGCTTAATTACAAAATCAAAAAATTATCCCGATATTAGATTATTTCCATTGTTTCTTTGCATTGTATCTTGCATGTCTTGATCATTTCATCAAAAAAAAAATTCTTTCCTTAAAAGAAAATAAGTCTAAAGAATAAAAATATGACGAAGCAAGACTGAATCTAAAAAACAAGTAAAGCAAAGGAACTCAAAAGAACAAAATTAAAATAACGATCAAATCCAAAGAATGAAATGAAATAAAAAAAAAGGTTAATAAGAAAATTAACCAAAAATAAACTGTAAAATAAACCAAAATATACCTTTGTTATAAAATCGTATAAAAGAAAAGGAATGGATACATGTACATAAAAATCAATTTCCGCATGATTATCATCTATAATTTGAGCACAATACTAGAGTAACATATTTCTTTTTGTAATTCAAATATTTAATTGTTTAAATAAAAAAAAATCCTCAGTAAAATGTGGTACAATACATATTAAGAAAAAAACTATTTTTATTACAAGCCCCTGAATCATGTATAACAAACGCAGAGCATCCCTGCAATCAGTAATCAACAATAATCACAATAAGGAAAAAAGGATTATCAATTTGTGTAATTATAATTATTCTAAAATAGTAATTACGTTATACCGAACAATGCAAATATAACACCGACAACGATGCCAATTAAGATCGAATTAAGTTCAAATTATGCTGGTACAAATTTTTACAATTGAAAATATGAAGGTATAAAGTTACATGCATCTATGCACAAAATGCATAATCGTGACTTAATTATTGTTTATCAGTATCGATACGTTATAAATCGGTGTAAATCGGTGAAAATTGTTATCCCCTTAAAACTTGAAATTGCATTGTAATTGAATTATAGGGACTGACAATTCGAATTATAAGTAAATTGAATAATGATCGCATTAAAACTTTTAATTCGTTATGAAAGAGTAATTGTATCCCCTTAAAACTTAAAACTGCAATGTAATTGTGAATTATAAGAAATGACAATTCGAATTATAAGTAAATCGAATAATGATCGCATTAAAATTTTTAATTCGTTATGAAAGAGTAATTGTATTCCCTTAAAACTTATAATTCGAATTGTAATTCCTTGTGATTCACAATTACATTGCAGTTTTAAGTAAATTAAATGATAGTTGCGTTAAAACTTTTAATTTGTTATGAAAGAGTAATTGTAACCCCTTAAAACTTGAAACTGCAATGTAATTGTGAATTATAAGAAATGACAATTGAATTATAAGAAAATTGAATAATGATCGCAATAAAATTTTTAATTCGTTATGAAAGAGTAATTGTATCCCCTTAAAACTTGAAATTGCAATGTATTATTATCAATCACGGAGACTAAAAAAATTTTACTATAAATGAAGCCTGTTCAGACCTTCGTTAAATTCCAACTTCTCCACAATTAAACCACTACAAATCTAAATCAAAAAAAATACCTTTAAAATCTAATATTTTCGCATAAAATGGCCAACCTCCAAGGTACCCTTCCCACCACCTTTTACCAATGGCCGGATGACGCCACGCTAACTTTGATAGAGGGCAGGCGCCTCTATCAAAGTTTGTTCGCCTCCACCGCATTGCGCGACCAAAGCGGTTTTTGGGACAACATAGCAAGGGGGATCGGGCGGGCCCATCCCTCCTTCGCTCCAACTGGTCGGCAATGCAGGACAAAGTGGAATGCGCTTAAGTCAGGGTATGAGAACCTCAAACGTTTATTTCATAATCCGGAAGGTTACCGGACTCATACCCTGACAATGCACGATGAGCTATTCCACTACGAGCTGTCCGACGAGTTCTGGCGAGCAGAACGTAAGTATTTATTATTTAACTGATTTTTTTCATTGAATTCAGCGTATTTATAGTATTTTTTATTTATTTTAAGCACAAATTCGGGCAGCTCGTCGGAGTCAGGTAGATCGGCGAACATATGCGTATAGATATGGAGAGCGCAGGTTTGTGTAAAACACTGTGAACACATGATATTATATATTTGTTTATTGTATCGTTGTAGTAATAATAATGCTCTTCTTTACCTTTTTGTAAATGATAAGGCGCTCTCGTTCTCGGGCGTCATCCCGGTCCCGCTCATTCTGGTCCCATCGTTCATACCGGTCCCGTTCATCCCGATCCCGGTCCCGTTCACCCCGCCGTCACCGCCATGGGCATGGGCGCAGGCGCCATGCCCATAGGCATTAATTTTATTTTTTTTTTATTTTATATTTTATTTTTTATTTTATTTTTTATATTTTATATTTATTTTTATATTTTATATTTTATATTTATGTATTTATATTTTTATAATTTTATAATTTTTATTTTTACTTTATTATATATAATAAATTTTATTTTTTATCCCAAAATATTAAAAAATATTTTATAATAACACGAGTAATACGAAAAATAAGCTTGCATAATTACATAATTAGTTATTACTAAATTTGATTTGGAATTTTGACATTGAGATGTTATGTATAACATGAGCGTCTTTTTTTGGTTGTGAATTTGTGGTACTAACATCCTGTCATACAGCCTAGATATAATTGATATAATTTTCAAGTACCAAATATTAAATTATGTAAAATTTCTTTTTTTAGCAATAGCCAAAATGAGTTTTAATCATTGATCAAATCGTATAATTTCTATAAAGAGGTTTCAAACTAGGATTTCGGACGAAACTTGTTCAAATAACATTTTGGGATCTGCAAAATCAGGATTTTTGGGCGAAGTTCAAGTAACATTTTTTAAAGATCTACAAAGAATTTCCAAATTAGGATTTTGGGCGAGATGGAAATTCAGACGAATGGACGAGATGAAAAATTTTAGACGAAACTGAAATATTAAGATATGTTTGATTTTTCTTTTAAGCTCTAATTCATTTTATTGATCTAATTTTTTGTTATATATAGGACTGTTTTTTGCTCATTCTAAGTTCTAACAGATCAAATTTTATTTCTTTTTCACAATGCCAGAAAACATCTTATGTAAATGCTTAGTTTGTTTAAAACAAAATGCAAATGGTGCGTTAGTAAGTTTAAGAACATACAATCGTCATCGTAAAAATCAACAGGAATTTTTAAATGTAGGAGAAGATTTGCATCAACAAGAGGATTTGCATCAACAAGAGGATTTGCATCAACAAGAAAATATATATCAAGAGGACGAGGATTATGATAATTCTGATACTGATGATACTGAAAGTTTTGACTTTAATGATGAAGATAACGAATACTATTCTGATTGTTATATTGAAGAATATGATGATGATATGGATGAAGATGATGATAAAGAAGATGACGGTGATAAGGATACAGATGAAGACACAGATGATGAAGATACAATGCAAATTGATAAAGAATCCGATAATACTCCTAATAAAAAAATCATAGAAGGATTAAAACTTTTGCATTTGAAATCTTTATATAATTTTACTGAATCTGCATACGATGATATCATGAAAGTATTCACAACAGATAATATAAGTTTATATAAAGTTAAAAAATATTTAAAAGAAATAACAGGACTAGTACCAACATTTTATGACATGTGTGAAAATTCTTGTATTTGTTATACTGAAGAGTATGAATCTTACCAAAGTTGTCCAATATGTGATTCTGCTAGACATGACACTAGAGGAAAGGCGAAGAAAGTTATGCCATATCTCTCAATAAAAGATAGATTAAAAATACAATTCAATGATGAAAATAGAGCAAAAGAATTACTTTATCGTCATGAATATGTTACAAATAAAGAGGATGATGATGATCTTGATAATATTTTTGATGGAAATATATATAAGGAACTTGTAAATAATAATTTATTTAATGATAAAAGAGATATTGCATTTATAGCATCTTGTGATGGATATCAAATTTTTAAACAAAAAACAGACGACTGTTGGTTATTTCTTATGATAAATAATAATCTTCATCCCTCTTTAAGAGTAAAAGAAGATAACTTATTAGTTCCATTTTTAATTCCTGGACCAAAACAACCAAAAGATTTTAATATATTTTTACGACCATTTATTGATGAGATGAAAGAATTAGAACGTATGAATTTTTTTATTTAGCTTATTTATATATTTATAATAATAATATATTAATAATATTTTTAATTTTAGGAGGAATAATATGTTATGATGCATTTACTAAATCCAATTTCACGCTTCATGCTCATATTATTGCATGGACTGGTGATATTCCGGCTCTAACAAAATTAATGAATATTACAGGTCACAACTCGTATTCTGGATGTAGATTTTGCAATATTGAAGGAGTCTATTCGCATAAACATAAACATATTTATTTTCCCTCTGTAAAGGAAAATTATAGTAAAAAAAATCATTTAGATTGGTTATCACGTATTCAAGAAATAGAAGCTGCAACAACCAATAAAGAAAAAGATTCATTAATAAAAAAATATGGTAATTATATTGTTTTATTATTAAATTATTATTATAAATTATTTAATTTAATTTTTTTTATATAATTTTAGGAATAAAAAGTAGAAGTATTTTATTTGAATTATCATCAATTGATTTTCCAAGGTCCTTTCCAATTGACATTATGCATTTATTCTTTGAAAATATTGCTCCACAAATGTTTAAGTTGTGGTCTGGTCATTTTTTTAAAGATGATAATTTAAATGCAACTCCTTTTACTTTACCAAAATCTGCTTGGAATGCAATTGGTATATTAATGCAAAACAATAAGAAAAAAATGCCTTTGGCATTTAGAAGACCATCCCGAAACATATTCAAACATAATGTTAGATATAAAGCTGAAGAATGGGCAAATTGGATAACTCTTTATTCAGTTCCATTAATCAAAAATTATTTGCCAGAAATGTGAGTCTAATGATTTGTTTATATTATCAATATATAAAATACAGTCAAAGCTGGTTATAAC
>DATFBJ010000122.1:0-4712 GCA_035253885.1 Nitrososphaeraceae archaeon | reverse complement strand
CTACCCTTTTGTTTTGTTTTATTACTGCTAATAAAGAATACATAGAACACCTCAAGAAAAATATTCCAGATATTGAAAAAATTGTTATATACAAGCCAATTCTATTAAGTGAACTTAGAAGGAAAATTCATTTACTTTTAGTCACCCATCAACAAGAACCTCATAAACTGTTGATGATACTATGATCAACAAATAGAATATAAAAAGAAATAGTGATGAAGGCTATCGCTTTATAACTATTATTAATAAAAAGCAGAGATAAGTTGAGAATATAACTAAAATAATAATAAAGTTAAAAGGATAGGGTTCTAATAATAATCTATAGATTATATGGAGTAATGGAGATGTTCCCGAAAAAGGAATAGAAAAAATACATCAAGAACCAATCATTATTACAAGTTATTATGTTTCTAGACTAATATTCACAATATCAAGATATTGTGGCTACATTGTCAAAGAATCTAAAAGAATTAGATGATATTATTGAAGATATGAAAAAGTACAATAATATAAAAATACTCAATTAATAATATAAATAAATAGATAATAAACAAAAATAATCAAATCATTTCTATCTAAAAATTTTTAATTAATTATCTGTTATTAACATTAAGTAAAATCAAATAATAACAATGGGATATAGCAGCAAGGAAGAAAAAAAATTGCAGCAACAATCGTAGCAGGTAAGATAGTGAATAACAAGTTACAAATACCTCCAAGTAGATCATTATCTTTATAATATAATATATGGTGTGCAAGGGAATATGTTCACGCCATAAAGCAATAAGGCCAAGTACAGGTATGAGATACTTGATAGGACAAAAACGCTGTCAAGTTTGTCAAATCTTTATTAATTGGCAAGGTTTTTTTTGCCCATGTTGTGGATATAGATTAAGAACTAAACCGAGAAATAAGAAATACAAACTAACATTAAGTAATATAAAAAATAAAAAATATTAACTTTAAAAAAGAATGAGAAATAGCAAATAATGATTAAATCTCAGTTGTATCAAGAATATTTACAATATATCCTCATTAAGTCATTAAATATATATACACATCATCTATCATGTCGTTATTGTCATAGTCTAAACCTCTTTTTTTCCATAATCATTACTATTTGTCTAGTTCAATTCAAGCTATTACAATAAATTATTTAAAATCCCAAACGAATAGTTTCCAAAGATATAAATAATACAGTCTTTAGATTGAAAACACACTACATAGGAAAATTTGCTTGCAACAGTGTTGTCATAGTCTGAACTTGTTATCTTCTAATCAGCAAATCTCATTCATTTCTATTGTTTGTTCAGGCTATGACAATTATAAAAATTAACATTGTTCCCAAATATTATATAATATGCTTAATTTTCTAATTCTATTATAGCCTTTGTCTATCTGATTCAGGGCAGAATGGAAACTAAAGCCATAACCTACTATAATATTCCTGCTTTTTCAGATGATACAAGTGGGCTATGGCTTAAAGAATTTAATAACTAACAATGTTAATCAAATCTTATAATTTCTAGAAACTTTTTACACTACAATGAGTAATAAATATAATAATAGATCAATAATAATTCCTTCAAAAATCTACCCAATTTATCATAATCTTCATAATTTACAAAACATTGCTCTATTATATTAAATTAATTTTGGATTTATTTCTAAAGTTTACAATCTATCTAACAAGCACATTATTTCTAGTTTAATTTTAATTTCAACAATATAATAGATATCAGCAATTCCCCCATCATTAACTATACTTTTACAAACATCTTTATCTATTTGTAAATACTGTATTACAACTGTGGTTGATCTAATTTTTGGACGTGGATTAACGGATATAATACGTGAAATGCCATTTTATATGCATTTATTCAAGAATATGATAAGTATAAAATTATTTCATTCCAAGCAAGCAGCAATATATGGTTCGGTAGATGTCAATAATGTTTGCAATTTACATTGTTCTCATTGCTACTGGTGGCTCAATAGAAAGAATGATGAATATGATCTTGGTATAGAAGGTTGGAAAAAGATAATTAAGGAAAAATTCAAAAAACAACATCACATCTTTGTAGTTACATTAGTAGGAGGTGAGCCTTTGCTTAGACCTGATATAATAAAGGTATTTTGTGATGAAATGCCAAGAAGAGTATGTGTAGTTACCAATGGCACTTTTCCTCTTCAAAGATTTGAGAATCTTTATTTTTACTGGATATCACTTGATGGAACAGAAGAAATTCATGATAGTATTAGAGGAAAAGGATCTTATGCAAAAACTCGTCAAAATATATTTGATTATATTGAAAAACAGCCAAAACGTAATGGGAAACCTGCATGGAAAGACATATGGATTACTATGACAATTAACTCTCTTAACTATTCAACAGTCATACCTCTTGCACAAGAATGGAGAGGTAAAGTCAATAAAATAGGATTCCAATTTCATACTCCTTTTACCAAAGAAGATCCATTATGGCTACCTTTTGGAGATATACGTAACAAGGTAGTAGATGAAATAATATCATTGAAGAAGTTATATCCAGATTATATAGTAAATACTGAAAAACAAATATCTTTGATGAAAGGCAATTGGGGTGGTATTGATACAACACCAATACAATGTCCTTCATGGGCCATCTTGTCACTAGATCATATGGGAAGAGTAAAACAGCCTTGTTGCATTGGAAGTGCAAACAATAAAGGATTAAAACCTATATGTGAAAAATGTGGTCTTGGATGTTATTCTATACTTGTTGCACAAGGAATCAAAGGAAACAACTAATAATAATTGAGAAGAAAAAAGATAATATATAGAAATATAGCCTTTATTATTATTCTTCTGATTATGTAAAAATGACTATGATTTCTTTTACTAATAAATTAGATCTAATTATTAAATAATTTATTATGCATAGTATATTACTAGAACATAATAACTATTCTAGTCTGCCATAGCCTTATCTCTGTTGTACTCAAATGGCTATGGCTTATAAAAAATTATATTTAATAATTAGGATGATTAATCTTTTTAAAGCATAGATTAACAAATATCTTTAAAATTGATGTAATTGGTAGTATTAGCAGAGGATTACAAGATTTAACCAACTTATTCATTTGAAAGTCATCATAATTTTCATTTATTCAGTCTTTCTAATGTATCTATAATCTTTAAGATAATAGAAATAGTTTATATGAACAATTAGCAATAACCATTTTTAAAAAGAGAATTTTTAACAAATAACTATAATTGATTAGTCTCAATCCAATTTTTTAATTCTTCAAGAGTTGGTTTCTTATCATTTATGTCATCATTTGCAAATTCAAATTTCTTTAAGACTTCATTGATTCGAATAGTTTTGTTTGATATTTGATTATTTTCATTACTTTGTAATTTGACAAATTTATCTTTTAAATCATCAGGAAGAGAATTCCACCATTGAAAAAAAGTTCGCATAATTCAGTATTATATTTCTTACATATAGATGTATAGTTTTTTCATAAAAACTATTATTTTTTAGCAAATTTTATACTTTGATTTTTATACTTTGCATCATTATTATTCCAATAATTTGATTTAACCATTTAAGCGGTTCAAAACATTTGATAGCAAATTTTAATTATTATTCTATTCATTTGAACAAATAAAAATAAATGATATTTCGTATAAGGAATAAATAAAAAACCTATCTAAAGAATCGAAAGATTACAATAAGTAGTAATAGAAAATCTAATACAATTTAACTCATTAGTATTATTGAAAGAGTTTCATTGTTTATTTTTTTAGAAATAATTTTAAAAATTGTTTTTATATGATTAAATAAAATAATATTTGAAATGACTGAAAATACATCTAGAAATTCTGATGATTATAAAAGAGAAGGAAAAAGTGAATCTATTAAGGATAAAATTTTTGGAAAAATGTCAGAATTTATAGGAGAAACAGGAAGTGAAGATAAAGAAAAAGGATCAACATTTGCTATTAAATCAATAATTTTTGGTCTATTTGCTTTGATTGGATTTATAATCCTTGTATATGCAATATTTGTAGCAGTTGTAGGGGAACCTTTAGCATCAATAGCAAATACTGTATTTGTTGCTGCAATCGTTGGATCTTTTACTTTAGTAGGAATAATTGTTAGTCCTTTATTCTTAAAGAAGTAATATTTTTTTACATAATATATAGTTGCTAAAATATTTCTAATCTATTTTATCATTTTAAACAATAAGATACATAATTAATAATTTAATATTATATATATAATTGTAATAGACGTAATCATTGTTATGATTACTTGGATATGACAATTAATTTATCTTCAAATATTATATAACGCATCTAATAAATTTTTCACGTATAATCCAGATTCAAAAACCGATAGCAATTAGGTTGAAGAAAAAAGCCATGTTCTTATACAAGTATTTCTTTGACTGCTATTAGAAAAGTCAACAGATACATGAATAATTCAATCAATCATTCCAATTTCTATTAGTAGTCATTTTTTATTATTGTTATACTTCTATTCATTCTCTTGGATTAAATATTTTTTTGTATAATATTATCTTCTTTTTTAAAAGTCATTACTGGTTATTATTTGTGAAATGAATTTACACATTCTTTTTACTTTCTATAGGAATCAAATTCATAATAATAATAATTATCTACAACTACTCTAGAATGAACGGTTTTTTTTATCTTACAAAAG
>DATFBJ010000121.1:0-12270 GCA_035253885.1 Nitrososphaeraceae archaeon | reverse complement strand
ACTCCAAAGATAGTTTTGGTAACTTATCTAATTTTTCATTAATATCTTTTTTTTCAATTTGTTTTTTATTTTTCAGTATTTTTTTTAAATTAAAATAATATTCTATTCTACCTAAAATTACTGATTTTATGGGTAGGTCCTGTATAGATTCTTTTAACAATTCAACTCCTTCAGGTCCACCTTCACGAAAATCTACAAAATGTATTGTACCTTTTATCATCATAGAAATGGCAGAAGTTCGTATAAAATATTTTAAATGTTCTTTCATACTTTTCTGCAAGATTTTATTTTTAATTCCATAAAAAGGGTTAATCATTTCATCAAAAGTAGAACTAATAGATATATCCTTTCCTATTGAATCTGCTATATGAGTATGAGAATTTATAAATCCAGGAATAACAAGAAATCCTGCTCCATCATAAACTTTTGTATTGGTAAAATTATACCTATCAAAATATTCATCTTCTTTACCAACATCTATTATTATTCCATCTTCATTAATACAAATAAATCCATTATGTATAAAAAGTAAATCTTTTCCATATAATATACTAATATTTCTGATTAGAAGAATCATTTAATTTCATAGATTGGAATAATTTGTCCTTTCTTACGCAATTTTCTTATCCAATCTAGAGCTTCCGTAGCATTCTTAGCAGATTCTCTAGAAGTCCTTCCAAGTCCTATACCACAATTAAATTTAATATCTAATTCATCAGAAATACTATTTAATAAATAAGAGATTTCATCTTTTTCTATTAGATCAGCAATAATCATAAAATTATCACCTCCAAGAAAGAAAGTTAATGAATTTTTCTTAAGGAATTTATCCATAAGAAGAATATATGATTTCATTACTTTAACGGTAGTCTCATAAGGAGAGACATGATTTCTAATACTCGATGAACCATTTATATCAATATGAAGTGTTTTTATTTTTTTGTCATTTAAACTAGAAGATATATCTGAAAGATTATTTATTTCACCATAGATTTGAAACTCTTTATCAAGGAATTTCCCATTTTTCCTTGCCTGATATGCATCAATATTTGCATCTAATGGAGTTTTTCCATTTCCTATTGTAAAAGATATACAAAGCTCTGGATGTTTAAGAGAAATCTCTTTTATAATTGAGATATGGTCCTGTAATGTTAACGTGTTTGTAATTACAAAATATTCATCAAATCTATTGAAGAATACTAGACAATTAGATTTTGAAAATAAGTTTTGAAGATCATGATAAATATTGGCTTGGAGCATTTGTAATTCTGCCTCTCTATCACTACCTAGGTTTAGTGTCCAGGTCCCATAATCTTCTATTTTAATTATTGTTAGCTGTATATTCATTTTATAATAATAGTTTCATTTTGATTACGTTGTTGAGTTTCATTTAATTTTTTTATTCTAGTCACCATATTAACAGCTGCGTTTACTGCACGTATTGGAACTATTTTAGCTCTTTCCCATGCCTGTTCAATAGTCATGTTAGGTCCTGATACACCTAATGCAATTGGTTTTTTATATTGTAATGATAAATCTGATATCAATCTAGCTGTATTTTCAGCAATTATTATATCATGATTTGTATCACCTTTTATAACTGCACCTAAAGTAATTACAGCATCAATAGTATTATCTTTTAATAGGTGACTTATTACTAGAGGCATATCAAACGTTCCAGGAACATAACAAATATGACTAATAGTTGAGTTTAACTTTGACGCATGAACTTTTGCTTCTTCCAACATTACATCAGTAATTTCATAATTAAATTCAGAAACAACTATTGCTAATTGAACTTTAATCAAGTGAAATTTAAATCACCGAATATGTCTTTAATTGATTAGCTTCTAATAAAGGGAGACCTTTTATTTCTGCATATTTATATGCTTCAGCAACAGATAGAGATCTAAAAGTACGAGAATCAAGCATTTCACAGATCGCAACAGCTGGAGTTAGACCTGCGATCTTTGCCAAATAAACAGCAAGTTCTGTATGACCAAATCGTTCTTTTAAAAGACCGTTTGCCGCGATCAATAGAGGAACATGACCGGGAGTTCGAAAATTCTTGATAAATTCTGCTACGCCACCAAAATCAATATTTTTACAAACTGAAGCAAGTTTAGAAATTGTTAGAGCACGATCATAGTCAGTAATTCCAGTATAGGTATCTCTATGATTAACCGAAATTGAGAAAGAAGGTTTGTCTCCATAGGGAGAACGACCATTTGTCATAGTTGAAAATAAAGGATAATCATTAGAAACACAGTTTAAAATATCATGTAAATATAATAGTCCCAATTTCCTAGAAATATATCCATCTATAGCTAGGCATAACAGACCACCGCCGTCATTTCTCATAGTTGCTATATGAGATGGTTTTATCTTTTCTGCAGCTATTATCATATCGATTTCATTTTCTCTATTATTATCATCATGAATAAGAACAAATTTTCCTTGACTGAGTGCCGTTATGGCTTCTTCTACCGTTGACAATACAAATTATAAAACACTAGTCATTATATATTTTACTAAAAAAATTGTTATTACTACTTTTTTGGTAAAAGTTTTGAAATATATTTGCCAACAATATCAAATTCGATATTAACTACATCTCCAATTGATTTTATTCCTAAAGTGGTTTTTTTTAATGTATGAGGAATTAAAGATATAGATAATAAGTTTTTCTCCATATCCACTACAGTTAAGCTAACACCATCAATTGTAATTGAACCTTTTGGTATTATATATTGAAAAGATTGTTTTTGCTCTTTAGAGATTTTGATAATAAGTTTTGTTTCAGTAGGATAAATAATTTTTTCATGGATAATACCTATACAATCTACATGACCTTGAACAAAATGACCATCAAATCTACCAGAAGCTTTCATACTTCTTTCAATATTAACTCTATCACCTTTCTTTATTATACCCAAAGATGTTTTTCTTACGGTTTCTCCAATTACTGAAAATTCTGCAATACTCCCATTTAATTTAATTATTGTCAAACATACTCCATTTACTGCTACACTTTGACCAATCTTTAAATCCTTACTTAACTTTTCAAGATCTATAGAAAATTTAATCTCAGCAGGATATTTGGATTTAACTTTTTTTATCTCTTTAACAGATTTTATTTTACATAGAGATTCTATTATACCAGTAAACATTTCACAATTTCATTTTTTTATTGTTAGTGAAGATAATATAAATAAACAATTATTAATACTATTCACTTTAATAGAAAACACTCATAAAATTTAGAATAGTATTCCTTAAATTATATATTACCAGCTTAAAGTGACATAGTTGCTAAAAGATACCACTTTTCAGATTTACTCAAATATAAGAAATAAGATACAATACTATTTATTTTATAATATTAAAAGTATCATTAAAATTACATAAGAAAATATATATTTATAAAAAATTACTAAAAAAATTATAGTACCAAAAACTAATAAATTCATTATTCAGAGGTATAGTCTAAACTATTAACAACTCATAACAAATTAAATTACACTTAGACAATTATTGTATGGATATAAATTTTGAATTATAGTATAAATCATTAGATATTTACTAATCTAAAATGAGCTAATGATATTAATATTTTTGTATCTTTATTATTAGTAAGTAAAAGTTTGAAAGCTTGAGTATTAAATATTAAAAAATAGTCTAATATAGCATTATCAAAGAATAAAATGATTAAAAAAATTTACTTGTATTAGTATTAAGAGAAGATGATATTGCAATTTTATTTTGATTACCAAAAATAAAACATATATATACACACATTTGTAATTACTATAATTAAAGTATCGAAATCAGCAAAGCTAAAGATGGACTAGAGAATTAGATTCAATAAAGATAGGAGATAATGGTTATTGATTTTAAATTCTTTTTTTATAAAAAAAATAAGTAGAATTTTAGGAAAATTCTATATTTAAAAAGCAGCTTTTAAATTGAGAAGAATATTATTAACTTTAATTATGCTTATAGCAGATAAAAGATATGAAGAATATCTTTAATATTTTATGAATTTTTGTAATAATCAAGCAAGGCTTATAATAATATTATATATTAAAAATAATCAAATATAATGAATAAAATAATAACCAAGCGAGGCAATCATGTTATTGAGAAATTAAACGAATTCGAGTTTAAAATTAATGTTGATAATTCTAAAAGAATGAATGTACCGGTTATGATTTATGCAGACGATAATTTGATTTTGAAGATGAGTGAAGATAGAACACTAGATCAAGCTGTCAATGTTTCAACACTTCCTGGGGTAAAAAAACATGTAGTTGTATTACCAGATGGTCATGAAGGATACGGTTTTCCAGTTGGTGGTGTAGCAGCTACGGACTTAGAAGAAGGGGTGATTAGTCCAGGAGGTGTAGGATATGATATTAACTGCGGAGTAAGGTTACTTAGATCTAATCTTAACATAAATCATGTTAAACCTCGATTAAAGGATTTAGTAAATGAATTATTTAATTCAATACCCTCAGGAGTAGGCAGTGAAGGAACTATTAAGATCAATAAACCAGAATTAGATGAATTATTAATTGAAGGAGTAAACTGGGCACTTGAACATGGTTATGGGTTTAAAGAAGATTCTGAAGTATGTGAAGAGAAAGGTAGAATGAAAGGAGCTGATCCTGCAAGTGTGTCTGATACTGCAAGAAAAAGAGGAGCTCCGCAATTAGGAAGTTTAGGCTCAGGAAATCACTTTTTAGAAGTTCAACAAATTCAACAAATTTTTGACGAAAAAGCAGCAAAAGTGATGGGGCTAGAAGAAGGCCAAATAACAGTATTAATACATTGTGGATCACGAGGATTTGGTCATCAAATTTGTAGTGATTATTTACGTTATTCCGAACGATCTTTAAAAAAATATAACATTGAATTAATTGATAGAGAACTAGCCTGTGTTCCAAATAATTCAATAGAAGGAGACAATTATAGAAAAGCTATGTATACAGCCTTAAATTTTGCCTGGTCGAATAGACAAATAATTACTCATTTTACTAGAAAAACATTTGAAAAAGTCTTTTCAATTTCAGAATCTGAATTAGATATGAAATTAGTTTATGATGTAGCACATAATATAGCCAAAGTAGAACGTCATAAGATTGATGGAGAAGGAATGAGAGAATTAATGGTTCATAGAAAAGGTGCTACTAGAGCTTTTCCAGCAGGCATGAAAGAGATCTCAGAAAAATATCGACAAATTGGTCAACCTGTAATTATACCTGGTTCAATGGGAACAGCCAGTTGGATATTAATTGGTAATAAAAAGTCTCTTGATTTAAGTTTTGGATCAACTGCCCACGGAGCTGGAAGAACTATGTCAAGAGGTACAGCTAAAAGAAGTTATACTGTTGAAAAAGTAAAAGACGAACTTGAATCGAAAGGGATCTATATAAAAGCACTAACAAAAAATGGAATAGTAGAAGAAACGCCTTTAGCTTATAAAGATGTAGACTCTGTTGTAAATGTATCAGATAAATTGGGGATTGCAACTAAAGTAGCAAAATTAGTTCCGATAGGAGTGATTAAAGGATAAAATGGAGGAAGATCCAGATATTGAAATTCTTAAAGCTAAGAAAATGCAAGAAATGATGCAACGTATGATAAAACAGAAAAAAGAAAATATGGAAAAAGATATTAGAAAACGTGAGCCCTCAGAGAGAGAGATTTTATTATCATATTTGTATGATAGAGGAGATGAAGTATTAAAATTAGCAGAATTCCAATTTCCTACAGAAACAAAAGTAATAACAAATAGAATAATAGAACTTATTAATAGTGGCGAAATAAACCGAAAAATTTCTGGAGGAGAATTACTATCATTATTTCGCTCATTAGGATTAAATGTTAAAATAAATACGACTATCAAAATTGAAGAGCATGGAAAATATGTGTCATTTGCAGAGAAACTTAAACAAAATAAAGAAAATGATGATAAATAAGGTGTATTTTTAGATAATTTTTTTAATTATTTTTGTATATCATTATTAAAAGATAATAGCGATAGAGTTATTATTTTTATCATTGTCAATATATTCTCTAAAATACTAAATCCTAATTTTTGAAATTCTATTAGACATAAAAAAATAGTAGAAAGTATTGTAATGTTAGACTCTTCTTCCCCTTCTACCACCAGGTTTTCTGGTTGTATCATGAGGAACTGGAGTAACATCATCAATTCTTCCAATCCTAAATCCTGCTCTAGCTAAAGCTCTTATTGCAGCTTGAGCTCCTGGACCAGGAATTCTTGGTCCTACTCCTCCAACAGCACGAACTCTAATATGAAGAGCGTTTATTCCTTTAGATTTTGCTGTATCTGCTGCAGATACAGCAGATTTCATTGCTGCATAAGGAGATGATTCATATCTATCAGCAGTTACATGTCGACCTCCAGAACTAAATGATATTGTTTCAGCACCACTAATATCTGTAATATGAACTAAAGTGTTATTATAACTGCTAAAAATATGAGCTACACCCCATTTATATTGAGTAATATCTTCAGTTTCAGACATAATCCTATAATTCACTTAATTTAGATATTAAAACTTTTTTAATATATCAAGTAAAATGTAAAAATCCCTTACTTTTTAATAGAAAATAATGATTATTTTCTTTCATTGTTTCGTCATATAATAATCCAAATTTATTTTTATATTTAACAAAAACATTACTATTGCCAGTCATCACTTTTCCTATTACAAACATTGGCAAATGAAATTTCTGGCAAAGAAATTTCACTTTTTGAAAATTAGAAGGATTAACTGTGGCTACTATTTCATATTCTTCTCCCCCGTTAAATATTAGATCATAAATATTTAGAGAATTAGTTTTTGCGAATTCAATGAGACCTATAGGAATTGGAATATCATCAATATAAAAATTAACTTTACTTTGACTGGCCAATTCATAAAGAGATATCCCTAATCCATCACTAGAATCAATTGATGATGAAAAATACTCTCCCAATAACGTTCCAAATTTTTGACTAGGTTTTGGAAGCAGGATGCTCGATATAGCCTGTTTTTTAAAAGAAGATATTGCTTTTGAATTGAAAAGCAGTATTTTTAATCCAGAAGAGGTATAACCAAATTTTCCCGATGTTATTACAATATCTCCAGCTTTAGCATTATTTCTCAAAGGAATATTATTAGTTGTAGAATCTAAAAAACCAACTAAAATACAATCAATTACTAATTCCTTAGATTCATTGGTATCACCACCAAGAAAAACTACACCAAATTCTTTGGAGGCTTTTTCAAATCCTACAATTAAATTTTTTATTTTATATTTTGTCCACGATCTAGGAATTCCTATGGATAGTAACGAAAAATATGGTGCTTTTATTCCTTTTGCAGACATATCACTAACAGCAGAAACAATACTTTTTCTTGCTATTTGCCATATTTTCATTTTTTTAACTACATCAGTACTTTCTACTAACATATCAGATTTGATAACTATATGATAAGAATTGAAAGATCTAACTTTATTTTTTCTAAGGTCTTTATAAGATAATAATGATACATCATCCTTTATTTGAAATTGTGTTTTATTTTTTCTTAAAAGGTTAGAAAAAAATAAATCTATAATTTCTTTTTCATTTAATTTGGTCATTTATTTTAATTATTCTTTGATTTACATTCTTATAGATAGAATTTATTTTATTACTAGTTGATTCTATTGATATTCTTAAAACATGTTCAGTGTTAGATATTCTAAATAAAATCCAAGAATTCTCATCTAAAATTATTTTAATTCCATCTAACATATTAATTTCTGTTGAGTCTTTTTTAAATTCATCATATAATTTATCCAAAATAGTTTTTTGTAATTCGGACTCTATCTTAATTTTAGTTCTAATTTGAGAATAAATATTTGAAACTTCAAGGCATTCCTTTAATATTTTTTCATTAATCGTACTAATTAGAATACTAGCTAATATAGCATCTCTACACATATTAAAATTAGGCATAATAAATCCTGCACTACTTCCTTCACCTCCTGCATCAGCATTCTTTTCAATCATTTTTTGAACAACATTTGCTTCGCCGACTTTAGAATAGGTTAAATAACTTCCATGATTTTTAATAAAATTTTGAATAGAAATACTTGTATCTATACTTGTTACAAATTCTTTTGATTTGAAACTATATAACATATTTGCTATACACAGCAATAGAGTAATATCTGAATTTAACTTTTCACTACTGCTATTAACAACAACTAAACGATCTCCATCTAAATCAAATGAAAATCCATAATCAAGGTTCTGCGATTTTACAATAGATTTCAACTGTGATAAATCATCTACAGTAGGATCTGGACTTCTAGAGAATATACTTTTATTTCCATTAATGTCATAAACAATATGTCCAATTTTTTTTAATATACTATTAGCATATCCACATGCTGCACCGCCTCCAGCATCTATGCAAATCTGTTTGTTATTGGATAAATTCAATTCTTTTGAATTCTGAATTAATTCTAGTATATCGTTTTCATAATTAGATAAGAATTTCCAAGAACTTCCATATGATATAATTGGAGATATTAGTCGAGTTGATAATACTTCGTATAATTCTTTTTCAAATATTCCACGTCCGTCAATTAGGAATTTAAGTCCATTCCAATTCAAAGGATTATGAGATGCTGTTATAATAATAGATCCATCAAATTTTTTGGATTCTCTAAATACTATTGGAGTAGGCGCTATTCCTAAATCATATACATCGATATTTCTTTCAATTAAGCTTGACTTTACAATTTTTTTTATTATATCCCCTGAAATTCTGGTATCACAAGATACAAGACATTTTATCTTTTTATTTTTATTAGAATTTATTAAATAACAACCAAAAAGAGATGCTAATCTATAAATTTCATGGAGATTAAGGTCTTTGCCATAGATTCCCCGAGCTCCCGAAATAGATATTTTCATACCAATAAGAATAGAAAGTGTAGATTTAATTGTGTTACTAGAATCTAGATTATATATTAGTAAAAATAATTCTTTATATATTAATGCTCTGCCTCTGTAGCTCAGCTAGGTTAGAGCGAAGGTTTCGTAAACCTTAGGTCGTGGGTTCAAATCCCACCTGAGGCTAAACAATTTTATGAAAAAACAATATTAAATTTAAAAATAATATCATAATTCATTATAGAATTTATGCACCTGTGATTGTTATTTTTCCGTGAATCCATGCATTTTTAATTTCATCCAATTCATGTGTTTTATGTCTTCTTCTTTCAACAACATATCCAGTTTTAGAATGATAAAAAATAACCATATCATCAGGATAAAAAGATATCATTGCATGATTAGCATAATCTGATGCCATATGTCTTAAATGTATATTTTCCCAATGAAATAATTCTTCAAAGCTTCCATTAAAATGATAATAACTTCCACAGGGACACTCTATATCACGCCAATTTCCAGAAATATTTTGTAACCATGTATTGGTATTAGTATTGGTATTATTATTAATAATTTTGATACTTTCAATATTTCTCATATATTATTAATAAAATCTTTTACCATAAATTTAAATATTTCAATATACTTTTTAATAATTGATTTTAATCGGAATAAATCATATAATCTCTTATATTTTTCGTTTTATTATAATATTTGATGAATCCATTCCTCTCCATAGAATTTCAAATCCAAGTTGTTTAAGAATATCAATAGTATACTGAACAGGAATATTATTATTTTCGAAAATTTCTTGTATTTTTATTAAATTATCAATATTACCAATTTCGTCATTTATTTTATTTAATTTTCTCTTGGAAATTAATAAAGAATTTTGAATTACATAGTTTTCAATATGAACATTTGTACGTAGATTTGAAATAATATCAGATAAAGAATTAATTGAAACACCATAAGCTTTGGATATTTCTTCTAGATTAATTATTTCATAGTTATTATTTAAAAGGTCTACAATATAGTCAGTCATTGCAGATTTATAGGTTTCAAAATTTTGATTCATTATTTTATTATCTATAGATTTTAGATAGAAAAGAATTTTTTTCATTGGAATTGAATCATTTTTATAGATTATGATGCTATTATCATTTAATATAGAATTTAATAAAAGTTTTTTCAGTTCACTACTTTCTGAAACAAAATTATTTTCGTTTATTGCTATCAAAAGATCATATTTACTATCATTTGTTTTTATAATTTCTTGTATTTTTTTAAATTTTCTTTCTAAATATTGGGGTGTCCAAAATCCTATTATTTCAAAATATATTTTTTTATCATATTTTTCAAAAAGAAAATCAGGAATAAAGGCTTTTCCGTTGGGCAATATTAGAGGATCAGGTTCCCTTATAAGTTTCCACCCTGTTCGAAATTTTTCAAATTGAGTAGCAAATTTTGCTTCAACAGAACTATCAAAATTAAAATTATTATCATCATTAGAATCTTCAAATTGGTGATTATTGTAAAATCGATCATTCATAGTATTAAAGATATATACATCACTGTCTGACGAAAGATTAAACTCATATAGCTTTCTTCCTGAAATACTAGTTTTAATTATTGATGCTTTAATATTCCATGTACGAGATGAAATAATTTTAGGAATTACTTTTGCTATCAATACACCATATTTATTAGTTAACTTAAATATACTCAAAGGTCCATCTATTGAGCAAATTATATTGTCATTGAAATAAGATTGAAAATTATTAGTATCTATAATATTGTGTTTGTTTTTATTAGATTGGGTTTCTTTAGGAAAATTGTCTTCTAAATTCTTATGATTTTTTTGGAGATTATACATAAGTCCAAACCTTTTAATAGTTCTTAATACTTGTTTCCAATTTGTTCCTCCCTTTATACTAAATTCAAAATTAACCGAATTAAATAGTAGTGTTTGTAAAATTGCTAAATTATATGTTCCTAGTAAATGTATTGGTTCAATTGAACTAAAGCTTTCAAGGATTAGATAATCTTCTTGATCTAGCCACATCAATTTTTCTATAAAGTTAGCTCTTATACCTAATTTCAAAGCAACATTCTGAAAAATTTTATCTCGTTGGGTATAATCTAAAGGTAATCCGCTTTTTGAAGATTCCTCAAATAAAACTTTACGGACTGAAAAAGATGATGGTAATTGAGTTACAAAATCTTGGGTTTTATTTTCTGAATAAAATAATTGATTAACTTTGAAGATACATCGTCTTTCTAATAGTATAATAAGTCCTCTAATTAGCTTAAAATCATCATAACTATTCTCATATAAGAATAATCTTTTTTGTAATTCTCCTTTTGTCTCTTTTTTATTATTTGAGAACTGAAATTCTGTTATTAATTTTTGAGCTAATAAAAGATTATCAGCACATGGTAAACAAAATAAAGGAGTTATTCTTTGACCTTTATTAGTTATTTTTGTTCTTAATAATTCAAGTGGTAGCATATTAAAAAAGAAATAGATTAGAAATGACTAAATTCCTAGCCATCCTAATCTACGAAAAGATAAAACCATTATAAGTGTAATTATAGTTGATATTACTATCAGTAATATCAAAGTAGTATATTCTCCAAAGAATTGGAATTGAATCATATCGGAGCCTGGAAGAGAAATATTCATACCATATATTGTACTAATTACAGTTATTGGAATTGATAATGTAAAAACTACTGTCAACATTGCTATAATTTTATTTGTTTTTTCTGTACTTAACATATAATCGGTATCTTTATAAATTTCTATAGTTTCTTTGGACTCTTCCAAAGTATCTAAAACTTTATCAATATGATCTTTAATATCATCAAAGTAAGGAGTAAGATCTTCTTCTGAAAACTTTTGTATGTCTCTAGTAAGACTTATAATTATTCTTTTTAATGGTATTAATACACGTCTAATAGTAGTTATTTCTCTTCTAAGATGAGAAATTTGTTTGGCAATACCTATTTTTTCGTCATAAACTGCATCTTCAATATCATCTAAATTTCCTATTACTTTCATTAGAATATGAAAAAGATCATCTACCAATGCATCTATAATAGTATGCAATAAATATCCTGAGGATTTGCCCATCATTACTTGACGATACTCTTGATTTTCTTCTTTTTTACATAAATCAAACATTTCTACTAACGGTTTAAGGTCACCTTGATGTACAGTAATTAAATAATTTGCTCCAATAAAAATTGATAATTGAGTAACTCTAGGTATTTTATCATCTGTAGTTCCAGCTGGAAAGTGTAGAATT
>DATFBJ010000120.1:0-2539 GCA_035253885.1 Nitrososphaeraceae archaeon | reverse complement strand
GATATTAATACCAACAGAAATTGATATGGCTAATATTCCTACTGCTATGGTAAATCCTCTAATTAGTCTCTTGTCAGATTTATTGGTCAATCCATCAGCTATTCGTGAAAACCCATCTACCATCAATGAAAATCCCAAAATTAATAAAAGTACTCTAGCAGTTGCTATAGGATAGGTCAATGCCAATCCTGCTAGACTAATAGTCAATACTCCTAATCCTATAGTGAAGAATCGTAAGTTATGAGCAATAAACAATCCACTAATAGTTTTTTCAAATCCTGTAAAAACTAAAACTATAGCTATTAAAATGAGCAAACTCGTTGGACCTGAAGTTGTTAGTGCAACAATTGCAAGTAAGATAGCTAAAGCACCAAGTATGATTTGGGCTGCTCTCACCCATTTTGGAGATTTTTTCCTAGTTACCGTTATTACAGACCTTTATTTAGTAGTAGAGTTGTATTTTTCCAATAATTAATACATTCTCTTCAGAATTAACCAATGAAGCAGGATTACATTATATAATACAAATCTCAAATCATCATTAATATACCATTTATTCATACATAAGCAAATATTAAACCATCGAAAATATATATAAGTATTGAATTTTTAACGTTATGAAGTTAGATGTCCATACAAAATCTATTTTAGTGGTTTTAATAGTTCTCAGTCTTTCCATTTCTATTATACATATTGAAAATACAAAAGCACAGACTATTAGTTCAACCGATCCAAATGAACTATTTAAAGAATTCAAAACAGGAAAGGATGCTATTCAAAAAGACATTCAGATAAATTTCAATCAATTAATTAATGAAGTTAAATCGCAACTAAATTTTAGTTCTGTTGATTCGCATCTTTCATTAGCCTCTCAAAATTTCATAAATGGGAAGATACCTGAAGGATTGTCTGAATTGAAATCTGCAAATGAAGAATGGAAGAATTCTAGTATGACAATTATTAAAATCGGAAGCGATTTTATTTCTATCGCAGAAAATAATTCAACATCAATGAATGATAGTACAAAAGAAATCTTGGATAATTTTGGTAATATTTTAATAAATGTAGGAAAGAAGATTGAAAATTTAAGAATTCAACTTTCTGATTGATATAAATTTACCTATGTACAATCATACAGCATTTTTGAGGAAAATATTAGATTTTAAAAAAGTAATTTTTATAAAGTAATAGAGAATTCCAGTCTTATTGACAAATAATAGACAACAACTTCCTCCAGGTCCTCAACTTTCTTTTTCAGAATTTATGAACAAAGTTAATGAAAATCCTTTCAATTTCCTAATGGAGTTAATACAAAACTATGGAGATATTATTTATCTTAAATTACAACAAAAAGATGTTTATATTCTAAGTAATCCTGACTATATAGAACAAATTTTTACCAGAGATTACAAATTATTTTCTAAAGCAAGATCAGCAGAATTAAGACCTTTTTTAGGTAATGGATTATTGTTAAATGAAGGAGAGTCACATAGACAGCATAGGAAAATCATCCAACCATTATTTTTACCTAAATCAATCAAATCATATAGCAATATCATGGTCGACAATATAAAACACATTTCTGATAATTGGCAAGATAATGCTACAATTGAAATATCACAAGAGATGACTATGTTGGCTATGGGTGTAATGACTGAATCTTTATTTGGAATAAATTTTAGAGATAGGGATACATTTTCAAAAGTTAGTGATTCATTTACAAATATTTTAGAATCCTTTACACAAGTGCATGAGCCTGTTGAGAATATTCTCATGGCGGACTCAACAAATATAGAAAATAAGAAACAAAACAAATTTCAAGAGTCTATTGATTATTTAAATCAAAAAATTTATACTCTGATGGATCATATTAAAAAGGCCAATCCTGAAAAACCAAATCTTATCTCACATCTTATGAAGGCAAAAGATCCGAACAGTGATGAAATAGGATTACCTGAACAACAGATTAGAGATGAAATAATGATATTTTTATTTGCTGCTCATGATACCACATCAACTGCTCTAACATGGTCTTTGGCTTACCTTGCAACTAATCAAGGGATTCAAGATAAACTACAAAAAGAATTAGACTTAGTACTTGAAGGAGGAAGAATACCAACTGGAGATGATTTACCAAAGTTGGAATACACTGAAAAAATTTTTAAAGAGACTCTCAGAATAAGACCATCAGTATGGGCATTATCAAGATTGACAAATGAAGAATATAAAATAGGAGAATATGTAATACCAATCAATTCAGTTATTTTTATGAGTCAGTATGCAATGCATAATAGTACAAAATACTATGCAGATCCAGATAAATTTATACCTGAAAGATGGACAAAAGAATTCTTATTCAAGCTACCAAGATTTGCCTATTTCCCATTCGGTGGAGGAATTAGATCGTGTATTGGGGAAACATTTGCACTTCAAGAAGGAATTCTAGCTCTAGCAACTATTTTTCAAAGATGGAAGATTCTGCCAAAAGAGGGAGCAGATATAAGTTTTGAACCAAAAAGACTAGGTGGATTCACTAAAC
>DATFBJ010000119.1:0-2063 GCA_035253885.1 Nitrososphaeraceae archaeon | reverse complement strand
ATGTTATAATAAATAAACTGCCAAAATTAAATTTTATTATTATACAAATGCATGAAAAATTTATCTCGTAGTTTATCGTAATATTATTAGAGATGAACGACATTTTTTCATCAAATGATGAATACATTCAGGTGGAGATTAGCAATATTGGATATGCTGATCATTTGGGATTAGAAGGTTTTTTAATTTTGAAATCTATAGAAGGAAAGGAATTTCCTATTAATGCATTTTCTGGTGAAGTTGCAAAACATATACTCAGATTTAGAGAAGGAGATAAAAATACTATTCCCACTATTTATAATTTAGTTGAAGAAATAGCGGTAATGCAAGACCTCTTATTAATGGAAGTTAGAATTTATATGAGCGGATCAGTATTACGCGCTAACTTATATTTTAGAGGCAGAAAGGATACACTTATTTTGCGTAATTATAGAGCATCGGATGCTATTGCATTAGCCTCATATTATGACGTCCCAATTAAAGTGAGAAAAAACTTGTTTGAAGATGAATTGCAAACAACGGAATAACTCAAATAGACAGTGTGATTATATGATAGTTTTAGAACCTTTCTATAATATAATTTACTTTTAATAATAAAATCGTCATTTATAAAAAAGAATATAAAACAAAAACATCAATTTATTCCATTCTCATTTTGAAAAATTTTGGAATAATTTATTGTACTTTTCTAGGCTATTTTTAGAAGTTAGACTCAAATATTATAATTAAAAGTATATAAAATCTAACAAAAAATAAATATGAAATATATTTTTAAATTTTGTATTTTGCCTGCTTTTAAAAGTTATCATACTTTTATGCATTCATAATTTATTTAACTATATTTTCAAATTTGTAACTTATGGTTATTATTACTTTTAACTTTAAGTGACTATAACTAGCCATAAACTAAGTACCTTTTTATTGCTATTTACTGAATTATTATATTTTATTTTTCTAATACATTCAAGTCTTAGCTTTAGTGTATTAGTTAAAAATATTAATATTTTTAGGCATTTCATAGATGAATTATTTATGGATGTTAAATTATCAATAATTAATATTATGATTCATATTCAATAGTGTAATATATAAATACATATATTCTATTGTTTTAGTTTCACTATGATACAAAAATATTCAAATTGTTTCGTAATTTTGGGATCGTTTATAGCAATTACCTTTATAGGATGTGCAACATTTGTAGATTCTTTTGGTGTTATGGATCCAAATTTGGTTCAATCTACTAATGGTGGATCCTTAGATGTAAATATTTCTCCTACTCCCGAAGTTATTAATACAAATGATGAAGTTAAATTTAAAATCAATTTTTTTGAACCTGGTACAGATAAAATTCAAGTTCATGTTGATTATGATTTTCAAATATTTAATAATGGAGAAGAAATATTCTCTGCTGCAAAACAAATTAGTCAACCTCTTCTTCATACAGCTGAAGGTTCTGTTACTATTCCATTTACCTTTTCTTCACCAGGGGGTTATTCAATTAATATACCCGTTTTAGGAATAAACTTTATACCTATAAATCCAGAATATGCTAAATTCGAATTTACTGTAAAATAATTGGATAATTTTATCCCTTTTTTGTATAACATAACATTTTTTATTTTGTAAGGATTCTACTTTTTATTGTTTTGAGAGAAGAAGAGGCTTGGACTTTGATAAGACCTGTATGTCGAGAATTGGATGAATTAATTAATTTAGGAAAAGTAAAATTCCTATCTGGTTCCTATAATGAAAAAGAGGGATCATATAAGATCTATCTTCAATGTAGTAAAATTCATCTTTCTTCAAGGAGTATTTTTGATAATATTGGAGATATTGAATATCAAAATAATAAACTAAGGGTAGGTCTCCGTAGTAATAAAATACCTTTAAATCTTATAATTGATATCAAATAAAACTTTTTTAAATCTACAAAATTTTTCTTTAGGAAGAACTATCTTTCATAGTTTCGATAGATTTGTGTAAATGAGTAACAAGATCACGTAATATCTCTATCTTTCTCTTAGGATTAGTTGCAAAATTTATAACGTCATTAATGAATT